>JAENWI010000441.1 GCA_016650115.1 Peptostreptococcaceae bacterium
CGTATCAGGCCAATGCAGATTTGGAGCAGAGATAAACCGAAGTGTTTTATCGCCTAATAACAATGTGTCTCCGTCCTTCACAGGTATACCAACAAAATCCTTATTGCATATTTCCTTCAAAAAATTAATGGCTGTGGTTGATCCAACAATTTTAATTTTTGGATTCAGTTCAAGAATTTTTTCAATAGAACCAGTATGATCAGGTTCTGTGTGAGAAACTATAATGTAATCCACTTCTTCAATTGGTGTAAGTTGTTCAACCTTTGTGATGTATTCCTTAAAACATTTAAATTTTGATGTTTCAAATAATACGGTTTTCTCTGATCCCTTCAACAAATAGGAGTTGTAGCTTGTACCAAACTCTGTTTTCATAATAATGTCAAAAACTTTAAGTTCAGGATCTAAATTCCCGACCCAGAATAAATCTTTTGTCAATTCTTTAATTCTCATATATATCCTCCTTAAATATTAGTTTATTTCTTAATCTTAAAGACATCATACCAAAGTACCGATAAAGCTGCAATACCAAATACAAACATAAACTGTCCCAAAGAAAGGGGTGCCAGTTTCAAAATCTGGTTGAGCGGAGTGTACATGATTAAAATCAACCCTGTTATGGTCCCAAGGTTTACAGTCCACATCACTTTATCTTTTATGAGTCTCTTAAATGAAGCAAAAGCGAAATCTGTGTCTGAGCTGTTCACCTGCACTAAAAACAAATTAGCCAGCATAATTACTGCAAGTCCCATTGTCCTTGCCAAAGCAGGGGTTTCAGGGTTTTGACCTAGTATATAAAAATAGGTGCCAAAAGATGCAGCAAATATTACCAGACCTTGTGCAACACTTTTTGAAAGGGTTTTAGCAGTCAGTAATTTCACATTCGGATCCCGAGGTGGCCTGTTCATCACATCTCTCTCTGCAGGCTGTCTTTCCAATACGATGGAGCAGGTAGGATCAATGATTAATTCCAGCAGAACTACATGCAAAGGGAGAAGCAACAGACTCCCTGGACTGATATTTAATAAAGGCGCACAAAGTGCAGCAAGCGCAATCGGAATATGAATGGTGAAAACATAACCAACAGCCTTCCTGATATTATCATAAATTCTTCTGCCATCTTCTATGGTATGCACAATGGTGGAGAAGTTATCATCCATCAGAATTAAATCTGCAGCTTCCCTTGAAACTTCAGAACCTCTTTTACCCATTGCAATACCTATGTCAGCATATTTCAAGGCTGGCGCATCATTTACGCCGTCGCCTGTCATTGCTACAATTTCCCCATTTTCCTTAAAGGCATTC
>JAENWI010000386.1 GCA_016650115.1 Peptostreptococcaceae bacterium
CACTTAAATGCGCTGCTGAACCCTGATAATAAATGGTTGACCAACAGGGAGATCAAAGCATTCAAGGAAACCGCAAAGGTTGAAGAATGGGAACTGGAAACCAACGATTAGCCCCCTCCGCCCCCAGGGGGGAACGGATTTATCACGCTCAAATCTTCGGCATATATCGGCAGATCTTAAAAACAAGCCCTCAGGCAGGCACAGCCACTTTTTTTGCCTCTGAGGTGAAATCCTACCTTAAAACCCTTACAATGGCAAATTCGAGCCAAAACAGCCCTGTTTCGCAGGATTTGGGGGTACAGGGGTTCTCCCCTGTAAACATACGCCCGTCAAATTCGATTAAGCAGGCGAAAATCTTAATACGGCCTTGATCGGTTGCCCATGTGTGGCGCAATGAGGAGGGCATAGTGCAAGGCACGTCCCTAAACATCCTTTTTGGTGTTTCTTTTTTTTCGCGGTAGCGAAAAATCAACTCCCAAGTGAGCCATTGGGCGAACTCCTTATCTTGTGAGTTATCAACAACGAAAACGTTAGTTTTTATTCCTTTTTCTAATTCTTTTCTTTATTTCCTTATTTCAGGGCTTGTAATACTCTTAATTACAGTTAGATAAAAGTCCAAATAGTACATCTGGGGGACTGAATAGTACATCTGGGGGACTGAATAGTACATCTGGGGGACTGAAATAGTACATCTGGGGGACTGAAATAGTACATCTGGGGGAAAATATAGTACAGATAAAAAATTGTACTATATTTGAAAAACAATACAGCACATGACAAATATCAAACCATACTCAAAAGACCGTTTTGCAAAGGTTTCAAGAGAGATCTTAGACAAAAACTACCGGATGAACTTAGGACTACATGCACAAAAACTCCTTTATGGACTAGCCTCATGTCTGGAAGAGAGCGAAACAATGTTTCCTGAATGGCAGATACACATAGATGGATTATTCAAATACATGAATATTGAGAATACAAACAAACGTTATGACATTGTCCGGGATGCCATTGTTGAAATCGCAAAAAATCCTTTAGAATACAGAATAAATGGAAAAAAATGGGGTGGGTGGTCTTGGCTATCAATGTGGAAATTTGATGCGGAAAGCTCTAACTATGTAACGATAAGTTTTGGGGAAAAAATTAAACCCTTCATGCTTGGGTTGAAAGAGTATTGCCGTCTTGAAGCCCGTTATTACATTGAACTTTCGAGCAATTACTCTATGTGGCTCTATCCTCTTTTGCGTAACGTGGCCAACAAGCGGGAGGCATTTTTGGAACTTACACTAAAAGAAATCAGGGAGCTAACTTACAACGAAAAAACGGCTGCTTATATCTCAGAAAAGAGCAAAGATGCAAACCGAAATTTGCTTTCGAGAGTAATCGGTATAGAAAAGAAAAGGGGGGCTAAATACTATTCCCCCGTCGAAACGGTAACAAAGGACGGAGAGATTAAACAATCCGGTGCTATTGCCGAAATCAACGAAAA
>JAENWI010000061.1 GCA_016650115.1 Peptostreptococcaceae bacterium
CAGAGGCGAAAACAGGGTGGATGATGCAGTTAAAAGTGCAATAGAAAGTCCTCTTCTGGAAACTTCAATAAACGGAGCAAAAGCCATTTTGCTTAATGTTATGGGTGGCTATGATTTGGGAATGCTGGAAATTAATACAATTGCTGATCAGATTGAAAAAGCGGCTGATGAAGATGCTATAGTAATATTTGGGTCAACCATCAGAGAAGACCTGCAGGATGAAATCATCATTACAGTCATCGCAACAGGATTTGAGGAAAGGCCTTCCGTGGAATTAGGAGGCAATACAGGGAAAATTAAACCGGGAAATCCGGTCACAGAAAGCATAGGTGCTAAAAATCCCTATGTCATAAGAGATGCTTTTGGTTTGATAGACGATGGACCACATATAAGGGCTGAAGATATTAATGAAAAAGAGGATTCGCTTGATGAAAAACTGGAACTTGAAGCCAAAGAAGCGGAAAAAAGAAAATCGACAATGTTTGATATTCCATCCTTCTTAAACAAAGATTCTTTTAAAGGTTTCTAATAAATATTTCGTTGATGAGCCGGTAACTTATACCGGCTTTTTCTAGTATTAAGGGATAGACAGTTTTATGATAGTTATCAACTCAAATGAGAATAAAAATTTCAAATTATGCAGTCAGCTGGCACAAAAAAAGTTTAGAGACAAGCTGGGGCTTTACCTGATTGAAGGACCAAATCTGCTTGAGGAAGCGGTAAACAGCGACGCCGATATTAAGCTTGTCGTGTTTAATGAAAAAATGCTGCCCGGTGTAAAAAAAATCTGGGAAACAGGTATTTACAAAGGAGCTGAAGTGTTTGGCATGTCGGAAAAGCTCTTTGAAAAACTGGCACAAACAGAAGCGAGCCAGGGGGTGCTAGGCGTCATAAAGAAAAACAGTAAAACCCAGGTTGAAGTTGAAAATGGGATTTTAAGTAATGCCGGCAACGTCATCATATTGGACAGACTGCAGGATCCCGGGAATATAGGTACAATTATCAGAACTGCAGAAGCGGCAGGATACAGGGGAGTTGTTGTACTAAAAGGGACAGCAGATATATATTCCCCAAAGGTTATTCGGGCAGCCGCCGGTTCAGTCTTTAGGATGCCGGTGTTATTCTTTGAATCGCCGGCGCAGGCAATGGAACTGTTAAAAAAATATGGAAAAAAAGTAGTTACCACTTGTTTTGATACGGAGAATAACTATTATGATATAGATTTAAAAAAGGACATAGGATTAGTGATTGGAAACGAAGGCAACGGGATATGCAGAGAATTGATTGAAGGCTCTGATATCAGGATAAAGATACCAATGACAGGTATAGTGGAATCATTGAATGCGGCTGTCGCCGCGGGGATTGTTATGTTTGAAGCGATTCGAAAATAGATGAAGTTGCTGTAAATCAAACTGAAGAAAATGATTTGCAGCAGATGTGATTCGAAATGATATAGAAATGGAGAAAATAAATGCATAATCAGTTAGAAAAAATATTAAATGAAGCGAATGAGCAAATACAAAAGGCTGTTACAGTATTGGATGCTGAGGAAATCAGAGTGAGACTACTTGGCAAAAAAGGTGCGCTTACAGAAATTCTTCGTTCCATGGGCAAGCTTGGGCCAGAGGAAAGAAAAGAGCTTGGATTAAAAGCCAATAATGTAAGAAACGAAATTGAAACAATGCTTGAAGAAAAATTCGCCCAGGTAAAGAACGCTGCAAGAGAAGCAAAGTTCATCATGGAAAAAATTGATGTGACAGAGCCTGGTGTTGAAATGACCCTGGGTGTGAAGCATCCTATAACCTTGACAATAGATGAAATTTCAAGAGTTTTCATGTCCATGGGCTTCAGTATTTCAGACGGACCTGAGGTGGAAACAGTTTTTAATAATTTCGATGCGCTGAACGCCGGCCCGAATCATCCGGCAAGAGATTACAGTGACACGTTTTACATCACAGAAAACACGCTTCTCAGAACCCAAACCTCACCGGTACAGGTTAGAACATTAATGTCGACGGAGCCACCGATCATGGTTATTTCGCCAGGCAGATGTTTCCGATGTGATACGCCGGATGCAACTCATTCCCCTATGTTTCATCAGGTGGAAGGATTAGTTGTTGATGAAGGGATCACAATGGCAGATTTGAAAGGGACGTTAGATAGCTTTGCTAAACAGCTGTTTGGCCCTCAGGTTAAAACAAAATTCAGACCCCATCATTTTCCGTTTACAGAACCGAGCGCGGAAATGGATGTTTCCTGTTTCAAATGTGGTGGTAAGGGCTGCAGAGTTTGCAAGGGCAGCGGCTGGATAGAAATACTGGGGTGCGGGATGGTACATCCAAACGTATTGAAGGTTGGAGAAGTGGATACTGAAAGATTTACCGGATTTGCCTTTGGTATGGGCGTGGAAAGAATTGCGATGCTTAAGTATGGGGTTGATGATATTAGACTTTTCTATGAAAATGATATGCGTTTCATCAACCAGTTTAAATAGGAGGTGGCCTGATGTTAGTACCAATAGAGTGGTTAAAGGATTACACAACAGTGAACAGCAGTATAGATGACTTTTGCGAGAAGATGATTATGTCAGGCTCAAACCTTGAGACCTGCCAGTTTTTTGGAGAAGAAATCAAGGATGTAATCATTGGTAAAATAGTTAGAATAGAGAATCATCCGGATGCGGATAAGCTGGTCATCTGTTATGTTGAAACAGGGGAAGAAGAATTGACTCAAATTGTTACCGGAGCAACCAATGTGTTTGAAGGAGCATTTGTTCCTGTTGCAATTCATGGCAGCAAACTTCCAGGCAATATAAAAATAACAAGAGGAACGCTTAGAGGAATAGAATCCAATGGAATGCTTTGTTCTATGGAGGAATTGGGATTTGAGGATAAAGTGATTCCTTCCCAACACAGGGGCGGCATATGGATATTAAATGGATTAATGGCTGATGACAGCTGGAAACTGGGGCAGGATCTTGTTGAGGTGCTTGGCTTGAAGACTGCTGTCGTGGATTTTGAAATCACACCAAACAGACCGGACTGTCTCTGTATGATTGGAATGGCTCGTGAATCAGCTGCCACTTTCGGAGAGAAGCTTCAATATCCTGAAACCAGGTGCGAGAAAGAAACAGGGTCAGCAGAAGATTACATTACCGTCGAAATAAGGAAACCAGAGCTATGCAGACGTTATGTTGCTAGAGTGGTTACGGACGTCGTTATTAAGGAATCTCCATGGTGGCTTCAAAAAAGATTGATGTTCGCAGGAATGCGTGCTATCAACAATATAGTAGATATTACAAATTTTGTCATGCTGGAATATGGCAATCCAATACACGCCTTTGATATCAGATGTATAGAAGGCGAGAAGATTATAGTAGACACGGCAGAACAGGGAGAACTGTTTGTCAGTCTTGATGGATCGGAAAGAAAACTGAATGAAAACATGCTGCTGATTAAAGATGCTTCAAAAAGTGTGGCAATAGCAGGAGTAATGGGCGGCCAAAATTCGGAAATTGCGTCGGATACAAGCACAATACTAATTGAAGCAGCTAACTTTAATGGAGACAGTATTCGGTCAACTTCAAAGAAATTAAGTCTTCGAACAGAGGCGTCTTCAAGATTCGAGAAGGGAATTGACCCAAATCTTTGTGAAGCAGCTGCGGACAGAGTTTGCAAACTGATTGAAATACTGGGAGCTGGAACAGTTGTCGGCGGTAGCGTAGATGCCTATCCGGCACCCTCAACAATGCCTATGGTTCAGGTCAGAACGGCTAGAGTAAACAGTGTTCTTGGTATCAGTATTCTAAGAACAAAAATGGCTGATATCTTTGAATCCCTTGAAATGAGGGTTGAAGGGGATGAAGAAACGTTGAAGGTGACACCACCTTCCATTCGTCAGGATTTGATAGAGGAAGTGGATTTTATAGAAGAAATCGCCAGAATTTATGGTTATGACAAACTGCCAATGACTCTTCCAAGAGGAAATCAGGAAGCGAGAAAAAGCAGAGAAAGACAGCTGAAGGATCTGGCAAAGCAGACAATGTGTGCCTTAGGGGCAAACGAAGTCCAGACATATTCCTTTGTCAGCCCGAAGGGGATTGATTTTGTCAGAATTGCTGAAGATTCATGGGAAAGAAATTTTGTGAAGATTATTAATCCCCTTGGAGATGAAAATTCAGTAATGAGAACCATTCTGACGCCAAATATGATGGAAATACTCGGCAGGAATTTCTCGAGAAACATTGAAAAGGTGAGGGCGTTTGAAATAGGAAATACCTTTACTCAAAATATTGCTGATCCGGAAGGTCTTCCGGATGAACAGGATTCCATGGTTATTGCAACCTATGGAAAGGATGAAAGCTTTTATACATTAAAGGGAATGCTGGTTGAAATGCTGAGAGTTTTCGGTATTACTGACATTCGATTTGAAAGTGAAAGCGATTATGGTGTTTACCATCCAGGCCGATGCGCGCGAATAATCCTTGGAGATGTCGAGATTGGTATCATGGGTGAAGTTCACCCTGAGGTTTGCGATAAATATGGCATAAATACAAAATGCTACTGCAGCGAATTAATGTTTGATGTGGTAATGAATGCAGCCAATATTGAGAAAATCTATAAGCCATTGCCAAAATACCCGTCAACCTCAAGAGACATTGCGCTTCTGGTTACTGAAGACGTACAGGTTGGTATGCTGGAAAATATTATCAAAGAAAACGGTTCTGACATTCTTGAGAAAATACAGATGTTTGATGTCTATCGTGGGAAACAAATTGGTGAGGGCCAGAAAAGTGTGGCATTTGCCTTGACTTACAGAGGAGTAGACAAGACGCTTACTGATGAGGATGTTACAAAAGTTCACAATAAAGTGTTGGCAGAATTAAAGGAAAAGGCGAAGGCTACCTTAAGAGAAATGTAGCATGTCAGGGTTAGTATTCTATAACTGGTTTTGATGATAAGCAGTTGTTAAGGAGGAAAGCATGGAAAACAATAAAGTGAATGTAAAAATCTATGGACAGGAATATACGATAGCTGGAGAAAAATCGAGAGAGCAAATCATTAAAGTTGCTGATTATGTAGATTGTAAAATGACTGAGGTTTCTAAAAAACTTTCAGGAGGACCTGTTGTTTCTTTGGCAGTACTTTCAGCAGTGAACATTGCAGATGATTACTTTGAAGAGATTTTAAAGCATTCTGAGTTGGAGAATGAAATTGGCAGACTTCGAAGAGACGCCCATCACTTTGAACAGCTTTGGGAAGAAACTAAAAAAAGCTTTTCTCACTTTAAAGAGGAATTAAACCAGGCAACTGAAAAAAACCAGGAATTAAAGAGACTGCTGGGAGAAAAAACCAGACAGGCAGAGTCCCTGCAAAATGAAGATAAATACAAAGAACTAGAGAGTAACTATTTTGATCTTCAGATGGAAAACATTCGTCTGAAGGGAGAACTGGAAAAAGGAAAAAGATGAATCAGAAGGCATTTAAGGTACTGGAATACAATAAAATAATAGACTTTCTAAAGCAGGAGGCTGCATCTCAACTGGCAAAAAATGTTATAAGCGAAATGAAGCCTTTGGTTGATGTATACCAAATTAAAGAATTACTGGCTGAAACTACTGAAGCTGTTGCGGTTATTACCCACAAAGGAGCTCCTCCAATAGGAGCTTTTTATGATATAGAAAACAGCCTGCATATGGCCAATAAAGGCGGAAGCCTTACAATGAAGCAGCTGATGGAAGTGCTGTACAATATAAACACGGCCGGCAGAACCATTAACTTTCTGAAAAGTGATTTACCCCCGTTACCTATTATTAAGGATATCGGGGAAGTTTTGTTTACTGATAAATATCTAGCGGAAAACATCGACAGATGCATTCTTTCTGAAGATGAAATGTCTGATAATGCCAGTTCGGAATTGAAAAGCATTCGTCGTGCCATCATCAGGCAAAATGAAGCTGTTAAAAGTAAAATGACTCAAATTTTAAATTCATCTGAAAACCGAACCATGCTACAAGATTCGATTGTAACGATGAGACAGGGGAGATATGTCATTCCTGTTAAACAGGAGCATAAGGGCAGATTCCCTGGTATCGTTCATGATCAGTCATCCACTGGAGCGACTTTATTTATAGAGCCTCAGGCGATTGTAACCTTGAATAATGAATTGCGGCAGTTAGAACTTGATGAGCATGTGGAGATTGAAAGAATCCTCGCTGAGTTGTCTGGTCAGGTGGCAGAAGATTTTCTGCAGCTGCTTAACAATCAGAAACTGCTGCTTCAACTGGATATTATTTTCGCAAAGGGAAAACTTTCCTGTAAACAGAATTCCTCAGAAGCAAAGATTAATGAAAAGGGTTATATTAAAATCATTCAAGCCAGACATCCGCTAATCAATCCGAAGGATGTTGTGCCGATTAATATTGAATTTGGCAGGGAATTTAATACGCTGGTTATAACAGGGCCGAATACAGGTGGTAAAACAGTAACATTAAAGACCGTAGGCCTTATGGCAATGATGAGTCAGTCGGGGCTTCATATCCCTGCAGCTGAAGGAAGTGAAATGCCGGTATTTAAAAAAATCTATGCAGATATTGGAGACGAACAAAGTATTGAACAAAGCTTGAGCACCTTTTCGTCCCATATGAATAATATAGTTGAAATTGTGGAAAACACAGACGATGAAACCCTGGTGCTTCTTGATGAACTGGGTGCCGGTACTGACCCTACAGAGGGAGCCGCTTTGGCAATCTCCATTCTTGATGATTTGTACAGCAAGGGTTCCAGAACAATGGCAACCACGCATTACACTGAACTTAAAAAATATGCGCTTGCAACACCGGGAGTGGAAAATGCATCCATGGAATTTAATGTAGAAACGTTAAGGCCAACTTACAGGTTATTTTTGGGGATTCCAGGGAAATCAAATGCCTTTGAAATTTCTCAACGAATAGGACTCAATAAAGAATTGATTGACAAGGCAAGGAGTCTGATTGATCAAGGTGAAATTGAGTTTGAGACAGTAATAAGTTCCATTGAAGCAGACAAGAAAAAAGCGGAACTGGAGCGTGACGAGGCAATCATGCTGAAAATTGACATGCAAAAGCAAAAGGATGATTTTGATCGACGTCAAAGCAAGCTGGAAGAAAAACAGACAGCAATAATTGAAAAAGCAAGGCAGGAAGCAAAAGATATTGTGCGAGATGCAAAACAAATAGTGAATCAGGTCCAAAAGGAATTAAGAGAAATCAAACAGATTGAAAATGCATCTGAAAGGCAGACAGTATTTGAAGAAAACAAGAAAAAACTGAGAGAGACAGAGTCGAAGCTCAGAGTTAAAGAGACCCTGACGGAAAATGATAACCCGATTAAACTGGAAGAAATAAAAATCGGAGAGAGAGTCAA
>JAENWI010000540.1 GCA_016650115.1 Peptostreptococcaceae bacterium
GAGATTCCTTGGATAAAATCGGCTGCTCTTTGTGCTTTTCCGCTTGCCTGAACCATCCATTTAGGGTTGTTTCTAAGGTTTGAAGCCCATCCTTTGAGGTAAGCTACGGAATTATCAATTGTCTCATTCTCGAAGCCACAGCATCCGCAAAGAAAAGATGCTGTCATTTCCGCAACAAGTTCTTCAAAACTGTATTTCACAGAGCCAAAAGGGGCTGTTCCTGGTTCTATCCTGTTAAGTCTGTTTTTGTGGCCTGTGCTGTGTCCCATTTCGTGAAAAAGTACAGAATAGAAATTTGAATCAGAGGTAAAACAATTTTTATCCGGCATCCCGATCATATCTCGCATAGGTGCATAGTAAGCACCCTCTTTACCGTAAATAATCTCAGGGCCGTTTTTATATCCAGTTACAATTTTCTCAGCATCTTCAATTGGGCTGAACTCCCTTTTGAAATTTTCAACCGGAGTAATATCCTTTTCAGGAATTCCTTCCGTCTGTTCGATGTTAAAAACATTGAAATGTTTAAGAAGTGGAATTCGTTTTGTACTTCCAGTTTCTTCGGTCAAATCTTTTTTTGATTTTCCAGACTCAATAAATTTCCAGAAAATTATTGGAGTGCTGCGCTCCCCTTTTTTTACATTTCCTCCCAGGGTTTTAACCTGATTGTATGTTAGAAAGAACGGAGAGTTAAACCCAGAACATTGTAATATAAAAGAGTTAATACCACTGTATGGTCTCTTTGAAACAAGGTTCATCGGAAATATACCGGGACTCGTAAAGGGTTTTTTCCAAGGATTTGTGCCGTTTTCAAGTTTTTCACAGATTAGGTCAGTAATGCGGTCGTAAATAGTATTTGAATTATCCATAAGTTGCACCGCTGCCCTGCGGATTTGTCTTGGCATCTGGCTCGCCGATTATTAAAATTTTGAGCCATTTTATTTGAGCTATTTTGAATAATGTCAATGGGGTGTATGTCCGTTTTATTCCAAAAAAAAAATAAACAATTCATA
>JAENWI010000470.1 GCA_016650115.1 Peptostreptococcaceae bacterium
ACGCCATAGCCAAACGACAACAGCGGCATGATCGACATGTGCGGACGATGGAAAGTCGAGCGTGAAACGCGGTATCCCGACTAGGTAACCATCGGTGCGTTCTGGAGTGAGCCATACCGTAGCGCCACCGCTGGACAGTCCACTGATAAGGCCACCGGCGATACTGTCTACGTCGGGCTTGTTGCGTGGCACGGTGCTCATGATGTCCGCCATACAGGATGGACGTATTCGCCCTCAATGGTGAGAACGTGCTCTGTGACAAAGAGATTAGCCACGCTGCAAGGCAAGTCCCCGCTAAGGAACCCGGGCGCTGAGTGTGCAGCGCGCACCGTTGCAACAAACACGGCTGAGGTAGTCATTAGAAGCCCGACCCCGTTTCGATCTCGTCAAGAGTGTAATCGTCGCTCCACGTACCTGAGGGCAAGTCGAGCCAAACGGCAGGTAGCCACGCGTCATTTGGGACATACGCGCTATGGCGAGAGCCGCCCGCCATGGATCGAACCGTGATAACTGTCTCTCCCGGTACGCGACTCCAGACCGCAACGACCGGCAGGCAGGCGACGGAATCATCGTTAGGAAATAGATCGACCCTGTCTCCTACCCGCACACCCTCGGCCCTAACGCTAGTGCCGTCGCTGAGAATGCCCTCGTATGTAGTCATGCCTGAACGCCGAAACTAGGCGCAACGGTGATGAGCGTCTGTCCTGCCGTCGACTTGCAGACGGGGCAGGGTGCCGTAGTCGCGTTGGAAACATGGTGGCAACGGTTACAGATGCTCGCCGTGTGGTCGAGTGGAGTGGAGCTGGTAGTCATTATCTGACCTATCTATGAGTGGATTAAGTGGAGTGTGCGCGTTACGAGAGACACGCTAATCCACGCCTAGCACCTGTCTAGTAAGGCAAGCCTAAGAAGCGTCTCACTATGTGGGACGACACCCGAATAAGCCCGGAATGACGGGGAGAAAATAGTCAAAAGTCGTATCTCAGCATGTGGGACAAACGGGCGAAAACAGTGATTATGTCAACCTAGTCATACATACCAAGGGTATGCGCCATACCGGGAGTATGGTGCTCGACTATACCGTCCAGACGGTATAGGGCCTCTCTGTAGGGCCTCTCTGTAGGGCCTCTCTGTAGGGCCTCTATATAGGGCCTCTATATAAGGCCTCTATATAAGGCCTCTATATAAGGCCTCTATATAAGGCCTCTATATAAGGCCTCTATATAAG
>JAENWI010000342.1 GCA_016650115.1 Peptostreptococcaceae bacterium
ATTTTTCTTGACCTATTGCTTTCATTGTGATACTATTATATATTGCCACGCGAAGCAATTGTTTATTATATAAGGAGTGATGAATATGCCACAACCCGTAAAAGTAGGTAGAAGAACACGTATGAGCTACTCGAAAATTCATGAAGTAGCAGAAATGCCAAATTTAATCCAAATTCAAACTGAATCGTATGATTGGTTTATAAAAGAAGGATTAAGAGAAGTATTTGAAGACATTTCCCCGATTAAAGATTATGCCGGGAATTTAGTATTGGAGTTTATGGATTACTCTCTAAAAGATTCCCCTAAGTACGAGCAGGAGGAATGTAAGGAACGTGATGTAACATACGCAGCTCCATTAAAAGTAAAGGTACGATTAGTAAATAAAGAAACTGGAGAAGTAAAAGAACAGGAAGTGTTCATGGGGGATTTTCCACTCATGACAGAAAAAGGAACATTTATATATAATGGAGCAGAAAGAGTAGTAGTAACTCAACTGGTACGTTCTCCAGGACCATACTACAATGTTGAAACAGACAAGTCCAATAACAAACTTTACTCAACAACTATTATTCCAAATAGAGGAGCATGGCTGGAATACGAAACAGACTCTAATGAAATCATATCAGTTAGAGTTGACCGTACGAGAAAACAACCGGCGACCACTCTTATCAGAGCCTTAGGTATAGGCACTGATAAGGAAATTCTTGAAATTTTCGGGGATGACCCAAGACTTAAAAAAACTTTAGACAAAGACTCTACTGACAACTATGAAGATGGATTGAAGGAAATATACAAAAAGCTAAGACCAGGCGAACCGCCAACTTTTGACAGCGCTAAATCTTTGCTCGATTCCTTGTTTTTTGACCCTAAAAGGTATGATTTAGCCAAGGTAGGTAGATATAAATATAATAAGAAGCTGGGGCTTTCCAACAGAATTGTTGGGGTTGTAGCTGCTGAGGACGTTTTTGACCCAAATACAGGAGAAGTGTTGGTTGAAAAGGATAATAAAATTAATAGAACATTAGGTTTTGCTATTGAAAATGCTGGGGTTAAAAGTGTTTTAGCTTACAGCAAAACGGACGATGATCATATAACTAAAATCATTGGAAACAATTTTGTTGAAATATCCAATTTTGTTGATTTTGATGTAAAACCACTTAAGATTTCTTCTAAGGTTTATTATCCTGTACTGATGGAAATCTTAAAAGAAAATACGGATACTGAAGCTTTGAAAGAAGTCTTGGTTGCCAGAAAAGCAGAACTTTCACCAAAGCATATACTAATTGATGACGTGATTGCTTCCATGAGTTATATACTAAATCTAAACTATGGAGTAGGAAATGTTGATGACATTGACCATCTTGGGAACAGAAGATTAAGAACTGTTGGAGAACTTCTTCAAAATCAGTTCAGAATTGGTCTTGCCAGAATGGAAAGAGTTGTAAAGGAAAGAATGACTATTCAGGACATCGAGGTCACTACACCACAGGCCTTGATGAACATAAGGCCTGTAACAGCTGCCATCAAAGAATTTTTTGGAAGCTCACAGCTTTCCCAATTTATGGACCAGACCAATCCTCTTGCAGAGCTTACTCATAAGAGAAGACTTTCTGCATTAGGACCTGGTGGACTTTCCAGAGAAAGAGCCGGATTTGAAGTAAGAGACGTTCATTATTCTCATTATGGCAGAATGTGTCCG
>JAENWI010000094.1 GCA_016650115.1 Peptostreptococcaceae bacterium
ATCTTTTTCACTAAAAAATATTGGCTTTATTATTTGAAATTAATGTCACATTCTTACAGTATACACTTAATTGTTTTATTTTCCCACAATTATCACCAAATTCGACAAATTATCAGAACATAATAAATAAGCATTCAACTCAATTCTTTATCTTTTCTTGAAGGTCTACAATAGTTAAAGCAACATCCTTATTTCCAGTAAAGAAATCTCTGAGCAATTCATCATTTTCGGGAGATTGTCCAGCTATAATATCACCTACTTGGCCCAACTTTTTTATTTCCCAGTCTTTCTTCATAACAGCTCCCTGATCACGCTCAATATCTTCGTACTTTTTGCGTCAAGTTCATAAATCTCGTCCAATATTTCTTGTGGGTCACGTAGTTCTGCTTCATTCTTTTTAGTAGGATTCTTCGCAGATAAATCATACGTTGTCATATCCACATCAGCCATATCTAGTGACCCGGAGTTTTCTGACTCGGCTTTATTTCTCTGCAAATCAAGTACTGTATGTAAATTACAGCTTTTAATATTTTAATAAAATGTTGCAAAAATAAAAATGCTGTTTCCCCCGTTTTTATAGGAAAGTTCTGTTGAACCTCTGCACCATCATAAATCTTATTCCCACTAGTTGGGGCTACAACCTTAGCAATAGTCTTACCGTAACTCTTGGTAAAACTTGTAAACTAACATTAATATCTGACATGTTGTACTCCTTTCAATATTTTTACAATTAATCGATACTATCGACTTTAATAACACAATGAATCTTTCCAATAATACAAAAAACTCTTACTTGGAAGTAAGAGTTTATCTTTATTATATCAAAAATGACTCCCTTCGCTAGCATTACCTAGTACAGGTTGTATGGGTCGAACGTGTCCTCTCAGCCTTTTACGGCTCCCCAGTCTGAATTTATTTAATTGCAAGCTCATTATAACAGTTATGAATTGATTGATTGTTTCTTTTATTTGTTTCTAAGTTATCTTCATCCACTCTTTAATCCTACTTTCTTCCCTTTGTGTCGGATACTGTCTTATCGACATTCATCCATCCCATAGGATTCTGGTCTATCGACATATATTCTCCAAACGGCTCTTCAATGGCTAACGCAATCCATCGTTTGTCAATTTGAATCATTAACTTGTCTTCGATCAGACTTTGGGCGGCTGTATTTATCTCTGCTGAGCTATAGGACTTTTCTAAAAAAATTTCATGCACTCGGTCACTCAACCTTGCTTGGTCACATAGTAGATATAACTCTCGCCTTAATCCATTGAGCTGAAAGGAAGCGGCCACCGCAATGGGGCGTGTATCATTGATCATGATTCTTTCATCTTCTATCTTCATACTTAACATGGGCTTTTTATCTACTCTAGCGTAGTGAATCCATTTATTTACTTCCTTTGCTAGGTTCAATACACCTGCACGTCTAAACAACCGGGCCATTTGTGGGTCATTAACTCTACTTGCACTAAACTGGTCGTCCAGTGTACAGGAAAGGTTTTTAATGACATCCTGATTGAATGGATAAATCGATTTCACTAGAGATAAAGGCTTTAGGTCCAGTGCGTATTCGCCGGTATGATTGAAATAATAGCTATTTCGTTGATATTGAATCGCAATCATTCCCATCGGCGCACTTAAATGGGTCAGCAAAGGAACCATCTGGGACATTTCATAGTACCAGGCATCCTGATCATCCGGAAGATCATATAAAATCGACCACAAGGCTTTAATTCCATA
This sequence comes from Peptostreptococcaceae bacterium, assembly GCA_016650115.1. GTDB lineage: Bacteria > Bacillota > Clostridia > Peptostreptococcales > Anaerovoracaceae > JAENWH01. The sequence continues at coordinate 1,744 of JAENWI010000094.1, forward strand.
CTGTCGACACCATTTTAGCGTCTGGATATTCTGCCATGCAGTTACCCCTTTTTTCATGGCCTTTAACGCATCACTATGAAGACTTTCTATCCCTGGCTGGCAGAGTATTACGCCTGCTTTTCTCAGCATCTTGATCTGTTTTTTAGATAGATTGGAACGAATTTCATAGAAAATCTTATAGGGTGCACCACGTTTTGCCAGTTCATCAATCAAATCATCGAAGCACCTCATATCCAGAATATTATCAAGAAACTCGAAATGCTTCACCCCATAACTGGAACTGAGCTCGTCCAACTCTGCAAGCACTGCTTGCGCCGGTCGTGACCGGTAAGGGATTTCAGGGGTATTAAGCCCACAGAATTTGCACTTCCCATGCCAACATCCACGTGATGATTGAATAGGAAGACTCGGGCGCAGATTTTTGCTCAACTCCGGCAACGATTTCAACAAGTCAAAGTAGTCCTGGTAAAGCGGCATTCGTTGTTCTCCAAAGGAATCTGCAATGGCCTGATATCCACTCTCTCCTGTTTCATTGATATCTGGATATCCCATTTCTCGATGAAGCGGAGCAAAGACTCCTTTTGGCAACTTATCTAATGGCACTTTGCGGCCGAATACAAAAAGACTTTCAACCAACGGCACGATTAAGTCTTCTCCTTCTCCTGACACGACATAATCGACCCAATGAAACTGTTGATGTGTCGTGAGTCCCATTATAGTTTCACAATCGGAACCACCCATTATCGTAATGACGTCAGGATTCATTTCCTTGATTTTTCTCAGCAGCGCTAGGGAGGGTATTCTCTGGGCAAGACTTGACGTACAGCCTACAATTCTCGGTGATAATCTAAGGATAGCTTCTGCCAAATTTTCTATAAATATTTCTGCTTCCTGCCTCACATAATTAAGATCCGAAACATATGTTTCAAAGGATTGACTTCTTATTTTGCTTAGTAGATCATAAGTCTGTTTAATAAATGGATCATCTTCAGGATGAAACTCAGGAAACGCGCTTGAACGAAAGGTCCATTCGGCTATCGGAATCCTAGGGTCAGCTATGTGGTGTTTCTCATAAAGTGTTGGTCCTATCTGCTCGCAAAATAGTAGATTGGCATAGATGCTCCTTGTCTCAATGCTTGCTTTAACCAATTCCCCTTGCAATAACCCAAGTGCCATTGACGGTATATGCGGGCTGCAATAGGGCATGCAGACCAGACATACTTCCGCTGATTGAAAAGGCAGTTGAATCGTTTTATCCTTCATCGCCTCCATTAAACAGCACCTGATGATATGGTTTTATCATATAGCAGTCCTTTAGAAAAAAGATTCTGGATTGTTGATATCATCAATAATATATTTACATTTTGATCCGACAATTCATCTAGGACTTGTGAATAGGATAGGTTCCCTTTTGAAATCAGTTCACCTAACTTCCTCATATAGTCAGCTCCTTCAATCTTATGTGCCTTATGAACATTGCTAATCTTAAATCCATTTGTCAATAAGTCACAGCTTAAATCCGGTCTAAAAGCAAGCATATCCTCAGATCCAATATTTTCAGACATATATTGCTCAAAAGAATACTCAATAAATTCATCCAATTCCTTAGCTGTTGTGAAATGGCCTTCTGCAAACACGATATAGCCAAAGGGATTGTATTCCGAAGGAGGACAAGGGCTAATCAATTGCACACTGCCTTTGACCATATTTACTAAATACCCTGTTACACAAGCAATCGAATGGTCTTTAGTCGCCTCATTTTCTTTGATGTCCTTTGTACCGTTCCTATTTCGACCGGAACGTGCCATCGACTGCTTCATTGAATCCACGTACTGCAAGACGAGTTCAGTATAAAGCAGTTCTTCCGACGTAAATGTTTCATGTATGCGATGCATCATACTAAGTGATAGAACAGAAAAACGATCTATCGAAGTAATATGTTTTTTTCGAAATTCCAACATTCTTTGTGTCCATTGAATATCACGCATAGGTGCTGCGGTCGTTCCCTGAGGATAAATACCTGTTTTCTTACCAAAATCCGATACAAATTCCAGATAATCAGGATTATCTGTCGGATCTGTCGCCCAATAACACACACCGGTGCCCACTGTGGACCCTAGTCTGTTTATTGCCACATCCAAAACTTCGTTCCACAATTTTTCGTTTTCTTTAGTATAACAGAATACATCTTTAAGCGGTTCAGCTGCCAACCCGCAGAATGGGCAGTGCAGGGAACATCCATCGGAAAGTTCAAAAACGATGGTCGCATGAACCATGTAGTTATTCGAAATGGCTCCTAATTCACTGCTACAACGGCTTGCTTGACGTTGATGCCACTTGTTAAAAGCCTTGTTCGGTGTTTGATCACTACCTTTTTTCCATTCATCTCGTAATATTTTATGGGTCTTTTTCCAGTCCAGCCACAATAAGGCTTGTGGTTTATCGATTAAATCCTCTTCGCTGATTTTGATTTTGGTTGATGCTTCTTGAATGAATACTATAATTTGTGTCGCATCCACACCAAAAATTCCTCTCGACTCTAATAGTTCACTGCATCCCCCAATATTTTCTATTACTTCCGTTTGAAATTCATGATCACCGACCATACATTCAAAAAACCTTTTAATATTCGCAAGCATTTTTAAGTCTTCCGGTTTAGTTTCTCTAATAATATCAGCATATAGATATGTTTCACTCATTTATTCTTTACCTCCTATAGTCTATATAAAGTGCCACGTTAAATATTTCTATCAGCTATAACAATGGCCTAGTTATCAGCATTGACAACCAGGCCATTCAGTTATATTGACAGTAACATGCATTTATTCACAAACAAAGACAATCCCAATCGCCGTTACTCCTTGTACTATGGCGACACCAACTATTCCACCGGAAACAGTGTCCAAGTCATCTTCACTTAACTCCATATCCCGTGATTGGATTTCCTTAATGTCTTCTTTTGTAAATTCAAATCCGTTTTTATCCGCATATTCAATAATAGCCTCTATATCTGTTCCTATTGCTTTTAAGGCTGCTTGCATGTCCACATCTTTACTCACTGCTTCATTAAAACGTTTAATCCTATCAATGCTCATAATTACCTCTTTTCTAAATCAAGTAGCTACGCTTTACAACACAAGTATCGCGTTTATACCCATTGCCAGTTCCAAGCCCTTTTCAGGACTTATCTGTAATGCAGCACCAGCAACAACAGTTACACCGCCAGACACAGTGTCAAGTTCCTTTTCTGATAGTACGCTGCTTTCATTGGCTTCATCTTCTAAATCTTTTAAGGAGAAAGCATATCCTTCTGCATTTGCATAGGCAACGATTTTCTTGATGTCATTCCCCTTGTTTTTCAGTTCATTCATGAATTCTTGATTTCCAAGAGCGTCCTTATTAAATCTTTCAATTTCAGTCATCAATTATCTCCTTTCTATTCTTCGAATTAAAGAACGAGAACAGCTGTCATGTCGACTACACCTGTTATTATACAACTTAAACCACCGGATACTTCATCCAGTTGATTTTCCGATAATTCTCCATCCTTTTCTGTTTGAGCTTTCAGGTCAGCAACTGTAAATGCATATCCTTTGTCATTAGCAAAAGCAACTATTTTGTCCATATCGTTGCCAATCGCTTTTACCTCAGTCATCATTTCCACGTCTTCAACTACATTTTTGTTAAATCTTTCAATTTCATTCATGATTTTTTCTCCTCTTTTTTTATTTAAACATGAAAATCCATGTTTATTTCACTCTATAGCAATGTCAAAAAATATGACATGGTTATCAACATTGATTGAAACTGTATCTTTCATAAACTATTATGCAATTTGTCGATTAGCAAGCTCACCACTGTCATAGCGTTGATACATCTTGCGCACTCAGTTCTATGCCTTCGCCTTTTGCAATCTCTATTACCTTTTCATTCTCTTCTTAAGCCAATATCTTTACTGCAAAGGACTTGTCCTCATTCATTTTCTTGAATAGCTTTTCAATTTCTTGATTCATTGTAATTACCCCTTTGTTTTTATTAATTAATAGTCCTACTACACTTCAAGCTTTTTAATTTCGTCTTTAATTGTATTAAGCCCACCTGCCACTTGGTCAAGATCATCAAGATCCAGCTCATCTTCGTCTGTACTAATAAGGCTTTGTTTATTTATCAACTCAATAAGCCTATACTTGAGTGTCTCCTTGATATTACTCCTACTACTAAAATCCATTTGGAGCAGATTTTCCACCACTTCAGTAAAATCCTCATCAATATACGCTTTCACTTCTTCCAACGTATTTTGACATTCTTTATGCTGGATTTTTATGCCATTGATTTTTTCATCTATGTATTCACTTAAGCGTTTTGCCATAAT
>JAENWI010000324.1 GCA_016650115.1 Peptostreptococcaceae bacterium
ACTGAAGCAGCTACAAAAGAAGATGCGTATAAATTATCAATTGGTGAAATGGATGATATGCATACGATGATTATAAATGCAGCTAAAGCAGATATAGCATTACAAACAATGGTTCAACTCAGAAATAAATTTCTCGATGCATATTCTGAGGTTATGAGAACAAACATCTAGTTTGGTGGATTAACTTTTGGCATAACCCTTTTGAGCATTTTCTAAATTGAAATTACGGATGGAAATATAAAATATGAATGAGCAAATACAAAGTGCATTAGCCCCTTTAAAGCAGTTTTGGGAAAGGACTCCCGCAACTGTCAGAAGAGTAGCGATTGCCGGTGTAATAATATCAATAATTAGTGCAATTGGGTTTAGTTTAATGCTGAATATGGATAATTATGTTGTTATTTTCGATGGGATTACAGAGAGAGAATCCGGAGAAATACTGGCACAATTACAGACTATGGATGTTAAGGTTAAACTTGATGCAAATCAAAAAATAATGGTTCCTCAAAAGGATGAATCCAGAGTCAGAATGGAACTGGCTACGGCGGGTTATCCTAAAAATGGATTGAGCTATTATCTGATTGAAGAAAACAGCGGAATGTTGACCACTGATTATGAACGAAAACAGTATATGAATATGCAGTTGCAGGAAAGAATAGCCGCCAGCATAAAAACCCTTGACGGTGTTAGGGATGCTGTTGTTACAATTACGGCGCCAAGTGAGCAGGTTTTTTACCTTGATGAAAAAGAGCAAACCTCTGCATCGGTAATTATTCATATGAGTCCGGGAATAATTTTAAACAAAAGCCAAATTTCAGGGATTCAAAATTTGGTGGCAAAAGCGGTATCTGGATTATCAATTGACAACATAGCCCTTTCAGACAGTCAAGGAAACGACTTGGGTGGGAGTACAATAAATAATAATCCGGGATACTCAAAATTAAGCATTACCAGAGAGATAGAAGATGATATAAAGGAAAAAATCAATTCGGTTTTAATCGGACCATATAATCTTCAGCAATTTAAGACTTCTGTTACGGCTACGGTTGATATGGATGAACTTGTCACAGAAGAAACTCTTTATACACCCTCTAAAACGGGCCAAAATAGTGGAGTTATAAGTCAAGAAACAAATACGGCGGACTCTTCTTCAAATACACAGGCTGATGGTGGAGTGGCTGGAACTTCTTCAAATTCAGAAGTCCCCACATATCCTGCAGGTGGCAGTGAAGGGGGAAGCACTTCTACCAGCTCTAGTGCAAGCATAACATATCAAGTCAGCCAGACGAAATCTCAATCACAAAAGTATGGGGCAAAGATTGAAGCCATATCCATAGGGATTGCAGTCGATAAAACTTCTTTCGAACAGGGAGAAAGAGAAAGTTTGATACAGTTGATTTCTTTTGCAACTGGTGTAAGCGCCGGGAGTATTTCTGTCCAAAACTTCAATTTTTCTACAGAGGAAGATCAGAGCACTGTCCAGGAACCGAGTGCAGGCGGAATTAATAAATTGCTCCTATATGGTGGGATTGGAGTTATCGTCCTTCTGATTGCAGGTTTTGCATTATTTATGATATTGAATAAGGGGAAAAAGAAAAATCAAATTGGGGACTATAACTCAAATGACCTAGATGTGGATAATAACGCGTTAAATGAGTTATTTGGAGAGGCAGAACAGCGGAAAGTAAAACCGATTAAACTGGTTCAAGACCCGAAAAGAGATGAAATTAAAGAATTTGCAAACGAAAATCCTGAGATTGTTGCTCAAGTGATTAAAACATTGTTGCGTGGCGAAAATGATTAGTAAAGGAATGAAAA
>JAENWI010000510.1 GCA_016650115.1 Peptostreptococcaceae bacterium
ACTAGTTCACTATCGGTCTCTCAGGAGTATTTAGCCTTACCGGATGGTCCCGGTTGATTCATACAGGATTTCTCGTGTCCCGCACTACTCAGGATACCACTATCAATAACTTCGATTACTTGTACAGGGCTATCACCTTCTTTGGCCAGTCTTTCCAAACTGTTCTAATTCTCTTAGCATCAAATCTCGTGGTCCTACTACCCCAATATTGCCGTAACAACATTGGTTTGGGCTAATCCGCGTTCGCTCGCCACTACTAGCGGAATCACTATTGTTTTCTCTTCCTCCGGTTACTTAGATGTTTCAGTTCACCGGGTTTGCCCCTCTTGCGAGGTGATATGTCTTCAACATACCGGGTTGCCCCATTCGGATATCTGCGGATCACTTCATATGTGCTAATCCCCGCAGCTTTTCGCAGCTTATCACGTCCTTCATCGCCTCTGAGAGCCTAGGCATCCACCATACGCCCTTATTTAGCTTTTTATGCTTTTTGCTTTTTATATTTGTTTTATATGTACATTGCTGTACAAATAGAATAATAAAAAAATTTAACTTCTTTATTATTTTGATTTTTACGATATCATTTTTTCAATATGTCAATGAACTTGTTCTTAGTTTCCAGTTTCCAGTTTCAATATGCAGTATTTCTGCTTACTGTAAACTGTGACTGTTTACTAAAATTGTGGAGAATATCGGAGTCGAACCGATGACCTCCTGCGTGCAAGGCAGGCGCTCTAGCCAGCTGAGCTAATCCCCCGTTTTTCAGTAGCAGTGCATAAGTATCCAGTATTCAGTCCTAACTGTACTGCGTACTGTCTGCTGAGTACTGTAAACTGGTTGCCCAACTTCTAAAATCCTTCTTATTAAAACTTCTTTCGTAGTCCTTAGCAGATTTATCTTCTGCTCTGGACTTTTTTGTAGTCCCGGGCAGACTTCCCTCGACTTCGCTCGGGATAAACTTCTCTTCTGCTCTGGCCTACTTTGTAGTCCCGGGCAGACTTCCCTCGACTTCGCTCGGGATAAACTTCTCTTCTGCTCTGGCCTACTTTGTAGTCCCGGGCAGACTTCCCTCGACTTCGCTCGGGATAAAC
>JAENWI010000474.1 GCA_016650115.1 Peptostreptococcaceae bacterium
ATCCGCTTCGTCCTTCCAGTAACCAACGGCAAGGCCTGCAAGATAAGCAGCTCCCAAAGAAGTTGTTTCTATACTCTCAGGTCTTTTCACATCAATGTTCAGTATGTCTGCCTGGAACTGCATCAGAAAATTATTTGTGGAGGCACCTCCATCAACCTTCAGGGATGCTAATTTTATTCCCGATTCCTCCTCCATTAAATGAAGCAGATCAGCAGCCTGATAGGCTATCGCTTCCAATGTTGCCCGTACAATATGATTTCTATTCGTCCCCCGGCTTATTCCTACAATGGTTCCTCTGGCATAAGGATTCCAGTAAGGAGCCCCTAACCCGACAAATGCGGGAACAATGTAAACACCGTCAGAGTCCTTCACCTTATTGGCCATCCATTCAGAATCAACAGAACTGTCTATTATTTTCATTTCGTCTCTGAGCCATTGCACGGAAGCACCTGCAATAAAAACGGAGCCTTCCAGCGCGTAATGTATTTTCCCGTTGATTCCCCATCCAATGGTGGTTAAAAGTCCGTTATTCGAGTAAACAGGAGCCTCTCCGGTATTCATCAGAAGAAAACATCCAGTGCCATAGGTACTCTTTGCTTCCCCTTTTGTAAAACAAGTCTGTCCGAAAAGAGCAGCCTGCTGATCCCCTGCAGCACCACTTATATGAATCGGCCCCCCGAAAATGGCTGGATTTGTTTGTCCATAAACCTGGCTGGACCCCATTACCTGCGCAAGCATCCCTTTAGGGATGTTCAGCTCCTGTAATATTTCATCATCCCAACATAGTTCCTTTATGTTGTACATCATGGTTCTGGAGGCATTTGAATAATCCGTAATAAAGGTTTTTCCCATAGTTAACTTCCATATGAGCCAGGTTTCAATAGTGCCAAACAGAAGGTCACCATTTTCTGCACCTTCTCTGGCACCGTCAACATTTTCAAGTATCCATTTCAGTTTGGTTGCGGAAAAATATGGATCAATTAAAAGCCCGGTCTTTTCCTTAAATCTGTCTCCAAGCCCTTTATTTTTAAGTTCCTCACAATATTCAGCAGTTCTTCTGCACTGCCACACAATTGCATTACAAATCGGTTCCCCCGTATGCCTGTTCCATACCACCGTCGTTTCTCTCTGATTTGTAATTCCTATTGCTTCAATATTGTCATAGGTTCCGTTAATTTTATATAATGCCTCCTGGGCCACGCCAATTTGTGTTGACCA
>JAENWI010000354.1 GCA_016650115.1 Peptostreptococcaceae bacterium
GGGAACCAAAAACTCCTGAATAGTATCCGGAAAGTATTGGAAACACTGGCAAAAAATCAGACTACACACGGGCATATCCCTTCCATGGTGCACGATAAAGAAGATCGGGGGGCAAGCGATACGAAATGTTTAACAAACCCGGAGATTATCACAATGGTGGTATCTGGCCTTTTATCTGCGGATTTTATGTGGCTGCACCGGTGGCTGCCAAAAGGTACACACTTGCTATGGAAAAATTGTTCTATCTGTGCAATACGGCAGAAGGATTGGATATGAATATTGTAAGTTTCTGGCACACACAGCCGGAATTGGCAACATGAGAAAATACTGATCACCCACCTGTATGTAAAACTCCCAAAAAACCAACGAGTTAAAGGATGGCAATGCTTTTGATTCCGCTTAAAAGCGATTTCCACCAGAAGTTGAATATTGATTTCTTTTTATCCCGTTCAAATGCAATACTCCCCTTCCTGAATGAATGATTATCCTTCAGGTTTTCTTTGTGCAGTGCAATGGTATTAACAAAGAAAGACTTTACTGTTTTGATTTTATAATCAGACTGATTAAAGAGGGCAATTTTTAAATTTGTATATTCAAAATACAAATTACCGTCCGAACGTTCATTGTTGTATTGAAAGTCAAAAGAGAATTGCTTTATTTCGCCACTTTTTACAATAATCGAAGCGTTTTGTCGCAGCATGGGATTAAACGATTCAATTTGCATACGCCCCATTTGACCTTTGGCGCGGTAGGGCCCTGGATATTTTACATTTGGAAATACAAAATTAGCCGTTAAGATGGCTTTGTTCATTACTTTGGCAGACACGTACATCGTAGTTGGCGCAGCAATTAGAGAATCAATGTTGCTCATATTTTCAATTTTTGCTGACAGTTTATTAAAACTAACCATTCCTGCATTGTTCGATTCATCAACCCGCTCGGCATATTCAATATCCGCATTCTCAACAATTATCGAGTCAATATGACAGGCCAATGGCAACGAATTGAACATTTCCATTGGCAGTTTGGTATCTGGTTTTTCAGGGAAAGGTAGCCTTTTGTCTTTAAATGCCATACCCGCAAAATTCTTTATCCGTATTTGGGATGAGATTAAAGCGCTATCGCTCAGTAAATCATTTAACCGGATGTTTTCCATACAAATACCCTGAACATTAAAATCAAACCAATCTGTTTCAGTTCCGGTTTGTTTCCCGATTTCATATTTTGGATATTCCGATTTTAGTACAATGGAGTCTATGTTCAGTTGCTTTTCATTTGAACTGTATTTGATAAGCTGATATTTAATGCGATACAACTTATTCGGCAACTTATAATTACCATTTTTCAGCAAAAAATGAATACTATCAAAAGATGTTTCCCGGTATGTATATTTTTTTAACCTGTAAGTTGAAATCCCCCACATATCCACATAAAACTGGGTGCTAAAAATGGAATCTTGTTTTATTGAGTCCTGATTATCCACAAGTAACCTGCCATTTAAGATTTGGAGTCTCCCAAAATCCAGCAGATTAAATTTAGAAGTGTGGATTCTTTTTTGGGGAAGTATTATTTTTTTATCGAGTCCTGAATGAAGATTTATGTTTGGTTCTTTCACCAATATTTTGTCCAGGATCATTTTTCGTTGGAATATTATTGAC
>JAENWI010000127.1 GCA_016650115.1 Peptostreptococcaceae bacterium
AAAAACCCTATTATTTTTTCTATTTGAATAACCTTTCTTTCTTCCTTAGTAAAACATTCTGCATCAACCAGTTTATCAAGCCTGTTATTCAGCAAATCGGTTATTTTCTCTTTTGAAACAAGCAGTGCTTTATAAGCCTCCTTGAAATCTAAATGCATCATAAAATCATGCACTATGGTCCCTTTTTCAGCGCCGTTAAAATCTCTGACGCCGGTTTCAAATACAGGTAATCTAAGATTTTCCCTATAGATCTCTGTTTTTGTCAATTCTCTGTTGATTTCAGTTACTGATAATTTTGATTTCTGATTGATTGCAAGCATAAACCCATACTGATAACTCAACATCTTGCTGACTTGGGTGGCCAGCAAATCATCTTTCTGCAAATTTCCAGTACCTTTGAGCAGTTCTAACACGGGATTTTTATTCATATTTCTCTCACTGCTTAGCGGCACAATTTCATCCCTGTTATGAAAACTGATTTTAATATTGCTGGCTTTTGCCGCAGGGACAATCATATCCAAATAACATCTTGCACTTGAAGTGTCCCCTTTTTCTGTCAGCTCATATTTTTCCAACGCATCACTTGAGTTTTTGACAGTTCCAAGCAGTATCAATTTATCCATTGCCCTTGTAAATGCCACATATAAAATTCTTATTTCTTCATCCATGCCAAGTGATTTATTCTTTTCTTTGATGACATTCTGCAATAAGGTTTTTCTGAAATATTTTCTTTCCTTTTCTATATAGCTTAATGTGATTCCCAAATCTTTATGAATATCTAAATATGAGGTATCCCTGCTTTGATTAAACTGTTTTCCAAGCCCTGCGACTAAAACCACAGGGAATTCCAACCCTTTACTTTTATGAATAGTCATAATCCTTACAACATCATCATTTTCTCCGACCAGACTGACTTGTCCAGTTCTCACACTTCGTGCCTTGATTGCATCAATATATGTGATGAACCCATAAAGACCTTTTAAACTCCCGCTTTGGAATTTAATAGCTTTATCAATTAATAATCTCAGATTAGCCTGCCTTTGAACACCGCTTGGCAATGCTGCCACATAATTATAGTATCCTGTTTCTCTTAATAGCTTCCATATTAAATCATCAAGAGGCATAAATTTCGAAAGTTCCTGCCACGCCTGAATTTTTTCCATTGCTAATTCAACCTTATTTGACAAAATTTTATTTTCACCATTCTGCCCATAAGATAAAAAGGCGTTATAGAATGTCCCTTTTTTATTTTCCCCTCTTATTTTAGACAGTTCTGCTATCGAAAAGTCCATTATAGAAGAATGAAGTAAACTGATCAACGGTATGTCCTGCCTTTTATTATCAATTATTCTAAGTAAATTTAAAACTATTTCAATCTCGATTGTGTCAAAATACCCTTCGCTGTCATCAACATGCGCAGGAATATTTTCTTCTGTGAAAACCTGATAAAACTTATCGGCATAATTTTTGGTTGCTCTCAATAATACTACGATATCACGCATAGTGATTTTTCTGATTTTATTCTGTTTCACATCAAATATTTCCCGGCCTATCTCTCCTTTTATCAATTTAACTGCATTATGAGCTTCAAGCTCTGCCATTTTAAGTTCGAGAACAGAGTCGTCAATATCGATGGTGTCCTTTGTTTTTTCATCTATAACATGTAATTCAACTGGGTAATCAAGATTCCCTGCGTATTCAAGTCCTTTGTATAAAGCTGCATCTGAGTCATAATGGTCCATAATATTAGAAAAAATATCATTTACAGCATTAATAATCATTCCCTTACTCCTGAAGTTCTGATTCAGATCTATCTTTGCATCCCTCTCGTTGCTTCTGGTTTTGTATTTTTCATACTTTTCCATGAAAATTTCAGGTTCAGCCAATCGGAATTTATAGATACTTTGCTTTACATCTCCTACCATAAACAGATTATTATCTCGTTTTATCCTTGATATTAAAGTATCTTGAAGTAAATTGCTGTCCTGGTATTCATCCACAAAAACATGTTTGAACTTGCTTCGGTATTCTTCCGCTACTTCTTCATTTTTAAGTATATCAAGTGCGAAATGTTCAATATCATTGAAGTCGATTAGATTTTTTTCCTCTTTCTTTAACTTGAACCGCTTATGGTAGTCCAATATTAATATCTGAAGGTACCTGCTGTCTTCATAGGTCATTTGAAGATCATGGATATATTCATCAATGCTTCTGACCGCATAATATTCTTTTATACTGCCGATAAAACTTTTCCCCTTGCTTCTTACCTTTTCAATTTTTCCCTTTATTTCTTCATAGCCTTCCTTTTCATCCTTTGAAACATTAAAACGCTGAAACTGAATAGACGAAATCTGCTCTAATATCATTTCAAGACTGTTACCTTCGATCCCTTCTGATATGAATATTAACTGTTCCACATCAGCTTTGGCTTTGCCGGCTAAGATTGGCAGACCTTCTTCTAAAATAAGTTCTTCAGCTCTTTCAAATGATTTTATAGCAATCCGAATATTCTTTTTTAGTGTATTTTTAATTTCTTTTGCAACCTGGCTGTCAAGGAATTCTTCTTTGCTTTTTTGAAGAGATTCAATGTTTTGATTGAGCCAGCCGAAGGAATCCGGGATGCTTTGAATTAGATTATAAGCGCTTTCGATAATAGTTTTCACTTTACTCTCGTTTTTGCTTGCAGAATATTTATTCAAAAAATCAATAAAACCCTGATCACCAGACTCAAAAAAATGATCAAACATTTCTTCCATCGCCTCAGTCTTCAGGATTATATTTTCTGCTTCATCGCAAATTTTAAAATTCGGTTCAATATGAATCATATAAAAATATCTTCTGATCACTTCCAATGCAAAAGAATGAAAGGTGCTGATATTAGCTTTATATATGATGTTCAGCTGTCTTCTTAAAAATATTGATTCTTTCGTATTCTTTCCAATTTCTTTAGTGATTGCATGAATTATTTTTTCTTTCATTTCTGATGCGGCCGCATTGGTAAATGTTACCACTAGCATTTCACTTATAGAAATCTTGTCACAAATAACAAGCTGTTTAATTCGCTCAACAAGTACTGCTGTTTTGCCAGAGCCTGCGGCGGCGGCAACCAGCATGTTTTTATTTCTGAGATTAATTGCTTCCTGTTGTTCTTTTGTCCATTTCATCAAAAAATCCTCTATACTAATTTAAGTTTTTTCAGTAATACAAGAAGTTTTTCTCCTTTTGGCAGATACTTTATTTCATTTACGGCTATTGCCCCCAGCTTAATTAAAAGAATGCCATAGGCAACTGCCCCAATTCCAACTGAAATAAGTGCTGCAATGCTGTTACCCAGAATTCTGTTGGCGACAAAATAAAAACCCGCTACCAGAAGATACATTACGATACCTGCCATTAAAGGTTTCCATACTGATAATTTTAAATCGAAATGAATCCCTGTAAGCCTTTTCACTGCAAAAAGATTATATATGCCAATAGTTGCAAAACCAAGAGTACTTCCAATGGCAGCGCCTTCAATATTCAATTGAGGAAGCCCAACAAGAATATAGGTTACAATACACTTTACTGCCAAACCAGCCGCAAGTCCATATACCGCCGTACCCGGCTTTCCTAGCCCCTGAAGTGTTCCCGCCATGGTTTGTGCTACACAAAGGAATATAACGCCTATAGACAGCAAAAAAAGGCTTTTAGAAGCGTTTATAGCACTCGCTTCCTGTAAAGGATAAAGCAATCTCATAATCGGTTCAGATATCGCCATTAATCCGAAACTGCATGGAACACCAATCATCATTGCTGTTCGAAGTCCTAATTTGATATTGACCTCCAAAAAATGAGTATCCTTTAAACTGTTGGCTGCAGCAATCGCCGGAACCATGCTAAGTGCCATACTTAGTGCAAGCGCCATTGGGAGATTGATGACAGGTCCTGCCATACCCGTTAGCTGTCCATATAACGAATTTGCCTCGTCGCCAGTAAAACCTATATCCTGCATTCTTTGCATTACAATGACAACATCAACAATGTTCATGATAGGCAGAATTGAAACGCCAATAGTTATAGGCACCGCAATCATAGCGAGTGTCTTTAAAATGCTTTTTGAACTTTCCTTTGGTTCATCTGCTCTATACTCCATTTTTATATGGATCTTTTTTCTTTTAAGATAATATATGCCCATTAATGCCGCAACGCCCATAACTGGCCCCACGCTTGTTCCAAATGTCGCTCCTGCTGCAGCAAACTCCAACCCTTTAGGTAATAGGAAGATGGCTAAAGATAAACCAACAGCTACTCTGGCTGCCTGTTCAATCAGCTGGGATGCCGCTGTTGGACCCATTTCCTGCATTCCTTGAAAATAACCTCTGTATACTGACATCAAAGGGACAAACAGCAACGCTGGCGCAATTGCCATCATTGCATAATATGCTCCAGGATTTCCAAGCATATTTACAAGAGGCTTTGCCCCGAAAAAGAAAACCGCTGCTGCTATTACACCGATTGCCCCCATCAAAACAAATGCTAATTTGAAAACTCTGTGGGCTTCCCCGTAATGACCTAGTGCTATTCTTTCTGATGTCATTTTTGATATGGCGGCTGGTGCTCCATTCGTTGAGAAAACAAGTAAAAACACATAAATCGGATATGCCGTCTGATAATACCCCATACCTTCGTCTCCAATGATATTACCCAGCGGTATTCTGAAGATTGCACCCATTACCTGAACCATAAGACCAGCAAACCCTAATATTGCGGCCCCTTTTAAAAATGTTTTTTTACTCATTTGTTAGAGTCTCCCTTATCTATGTTAACTTAAACAATATTTGCATGATTAATGTTTATTATACCAAATAAAACATAATCGCGTATAGGTTTTATTTGATTTATTTGTTATAATTATGGCAGAAACAAAATATATGAAAAAGGGGTAAAA
>JAENWI010000295.1 GCA_016650115.1 Peptostreptococcaceae bacterium
AAATCGAGCGTAAAACCCATATGCCTTTAGGCTATGGGATGTAAGCGACTTTTACAGTTTTCAAGTTATCCTTGTGTTTCAATGTATTTTCGTATTGTTTCAGTTGACGCATTCCCTGTCGAGCAGACAAAATATCCATCAGACCAAAATGTATTTTCTTTCCAAAAATGTTTTTTCAATTCAATTCTATATTTTTTGTAAATCCTGTATGTTGAGATTTGTTTTAATTGGTGTGCCATCTCAAATGCTGAAAAAGATGGAGAAATATCAACTAAAACATGTAAATGGTCTACGTCACTTTGTATTGTGTCAATTTTAAATCCTTTTTGTTTTGCTATTTCAGACATAATTTGCAACATATCATCATTTAAGGACTCTGTCAAAAGTCGTTTTCTGTATTTAACAGCAAAAACAAAATGTAATTTGATTAAATATTTTGACCTTCTATTATGATTATACTCGTCTATCATACTGCTTGTTTTACATCAATCATCCATGTTTTTCTTGCGCTGATTCGTTTCATTTTTGCAAACTTCGGTATCGGCTTTAATTCAACCTTTTTACCTTCAATATTCATTAAGATAGCATACCCTGTCGCCATTCTACCTTTAATGAAATAAGTGTTTCCGCCATATTTTACTTTGTCAAATTTTCTAAACCCTTGTATTTTTCGGACAGGAATGACCTGTTCAGAGCGTACACCTTTTCTTAATTGGTAATCTCCATCGCAAATACATTTTTTAAAAAGCACATCTTTTGTTCCGAAATTTACAGCGTTTCCACCACTTCCAATGGCGACAGCATCGTAATAATGTTCTTTTGAGAGACCTAATAATTGTCTGTATTCTTTGGTAACAAACCCAAATGTTTCTTTAGCATCGGGAAATCTCCTTAGAAGTTGAACACGAATACTATTCATCTGCGTAGCGTGTTTCAATGCACCTTTTTTCTTGCCTTTTAAGTTTAAAATAATTGTTCCATCGTGAACACCCTTGTGGCAATCCTCGCACAATGTTTTTAAATTATTTTCTTCGTCAGAACCACTGTTACTCTTGAAGATAACATGATGTACATGTAATCTTGGACGCTTGTCTTTACATTTACACTTAGGATTTTGACATTTGTAACCATCGCGAGTTAACACGTAGGCTTTCGTATTTGCAAATCCAAAATTGATCCCTTTTTGATATAATGACAAATCTTTTAACACGTCAGGATTCTTTAAAGCATGTGGGTCAAATGATGCTGTCTCAATAAAAGTTTCAGTGATTGGCATAATTTTCCTTACGGCTATAATTTCTTTTTCGTGAGAATCAAATTTGCTTCTCATTGTCGGAGAAAATCTATCGCTTCTAATACTGTTTCTTCTGTTATCAAATCTTGCTTTTCTGTAACGAGTATTCTTGTTTCTTCTGAATCTACGGTACTTTGAACGCTGTTTCATCTTTTCCGATACATCATTTCTAACTTCAATTACAGCCATATAAACCACATTGTTGCCTCTGGAAACAGCACTCCCTATACTACCACTGCCTGAATCAAGTTTGTGGATTAGCGGCTGTTTAAAGGTTGTCGTTTCGTTTGACAATTGAATTGTAAAAGGTAAAGTGGTTTTTACTCTAGCCTTCCTTTGTTTAAGCAAAAGCCTTGCAACCACATTTTCACATGGCATCAATTGTTCTCCTTTAGTGCTTAAAACGTAAACCATTTTTCTTTTTAAATTTGTGAACAAATAAAAACTCAAACTTTCGTTTGGTAGTGCGTATTTCAACTCTTTAAACAAGTTGAAAATTCGACTTCATCTCGACAATGATAATCAGGCTTTTTACGCTTATATCACCGAACCTTACCTCAGTTCTACTTAAATATAAACGACAGTGCAATGGTCTGATGCGTCAACCAAAGGTGTCATGTCCTGACTATCGTAGCTCCTTTTTCAAGGGCTTAGTCTTGTGAACTCAGCTCCGTTTTATCGAAGCCCACACCCTTTAGGGTGTTTGGGTAGTTCACAT
>JAENWI010000175.1 GCA_016650115.1 Peptostreptococcaceae bacterium
CGATGACACCCATATCCACAGCCTTTAAATCAACGTTTGCTGCATTGCACAATACATTGATGCCACAATTTTGACCTGCTGCATAATAACCCAAAAGCAAGTTGGTAAAGTTCTGAGGCGCACTTGCAACGCCTTCCTCATAAATCCCATTATCCGCACCCAAGACAAAGTGGATTTTCTTATCCGTTTTATTCTTCACTCTGCCCGTAATTCCAGCGATCTGAATCGAAATATCCTCCAATCTGCCAAGGCTTTCAGGCGGCTTCACAAGGGTGTTTTGATATTTTTTTGCAATTTCCATTGCCTTTTGGTCCAAAGGCTTAATCAAGTCCTCGTATCTTTTCATTTAAATCTCTCCATTCAATATTTTCTTAATGTAATCCATATCCTAATTTTGTTTTGCATACGCTGCTAATTTTTCATAATCTTTTTCTTTTAAGGTGTTCGTGTTTACAAGCTCTTTTCTGGCATATCCTTTTAATTCTCTGATCAAATTAAGCCAACTGTTTCTGAATTCATCGTTGTGAAAAATATTGTGCATATAGGTCCCTGCAACTTTAAAATCTTTATCTGCCAGGCCATCAAATGTGTCCTCGAATTTTGTAATAGGAGAGAAATTGTCATCCTCCAAAATAGTGGATTGGCCTAAATGAATTTCATAACCACTTAACTCAATATCCTTAACAGCAGGGTGGGTACTGATGCCATGGACCCTTTTTACTGTTTTTTCGCTCACGAAATAGGTATTGATCGGCAAAAGTGCAAGACCATTTATTTCTGCAATTTCATTATTATCAATATTGTTTTCATCCGAAATTTTTTGGCCTAGCATTTGATAACCGCCGCATATCCCAAAAACAAAGCCTCCCTTTTGATAAAAAGAAATAATTTTTTCTGCAATACCGCTTTTAAACAAGTGGGCTGTATCCAACATAGTGCTTTTTGTTCCCGGAATAATAACTGCATCCAATTTGCTGAAGTCCGTAAAAACATCGATTTTTTGAATTTGCACATCGTTTTCATAGCGAAAAATTTCAATATCCGTATTATTGGACACAAAAGGAACGTCTACAACGCCAAGAATAATTTTTTCTTTTTCCTTACTTTTATAGTAATAATCAGTGCTTAAATTATCCTCATTTTCTATGATAATATCCTTCAAATATGGCATTACCCCTACAACCTTAACCCCTGTATAATCCTCAATAAATTTTATTCCGTCTTCAAATAGCGAAAGATCACCACGGAACTTATTAAAAATAATACCCTTCACTCTTTTTTTATCTTTTCCTAACAATTCTAAGGTTCCAACAATTGAACCCATGGAACCGCCCCTATCAATATCAGTAACCAAAATAACGGGGACATCTGCTTCGTTGGCAATTCTCATATTGACAATTTCACGGTCATTTAAGTTCATTTCAACTGGGCTGCCGGCACCCTCTATGACAATTAAATCGAAATTTTCTTCAATTTCCTTCAAGGCATAGCGGACTGCTGCTATTCCTTCCCCCATGGTAAACTCCTTGTAGTAATCCTTACCCTCCTTGGCAGAATGCGTCTTGCCAAAAAGAACGATTTCAGAATGTGTATCCTTTTTAGGCTTCAGCAAAATAGGGTTCATCAGGGTGGATGGTTCTTGTTTAGCCGCTTCTGCTTGAACGCCCTGTGCTCTACCTATTTCGCAACCATCCAATGTCACATAAGAATTATTGGACATGTTCTGAGATTTAAAAGGGCAGACCTTAAAGCCCTCATTGGCAAAAATGCGGCAAAGTGCTGTTACCAAAAAACTTTTCCCCGCATCACTGCTTGTCCCTTGTATCATAATACCTTTCATATTGCCCCCCCTTTGTGGTGAATATTAAATCCATAAGCACATTCAATTGCTTTTTCAGAAGCTCCAGCTAACTGAATGTGCAATTTCCCTAATACTTGTATATATTTTTCGGTTGCCTTATCATAAGTATTTCCATCCGAAAAAATTTCATTTGAAATAACCACTAGATTTTGAACCTTTTTATCGATTTCCATGATATTTTTAAAAATTTTCTCAGTAATTTTTTTTGCAAATTCATCGTTAAAATCAATGGAATAATCATAAAACATTTCGTTAGACGTTAAGGTGCCTAAGCAGTCTAATAAAACAGTATCCTCCTTTTGAAAAGCAACCTCACTGATATTTTCGCTTTTTTCAATGGTGGTAAAACCCTCTTTTTCTCTTGACTTTTGATGCTTTACAATTCGTCTTTCCATTTCTTCATCATAAGGCTTTGAGGTTGCGAGGTAAACCTTCCTGCCCCTTGCCAATTCTTTTACAAATTGCTCGCCTAAGGTACTCTTTCCACTTCGCACCCCGCCCGATATAAAAATTAGCACAATGTCACCTCAATGTGTCTTTCATTACTTTTGCCAATGTTTAAGCAGATTTTGCATCCACTCCGCCACGTCCACCTCATAAACCTCCTTGAGATTTTCTCGCTTCAATACCTCATCCGCCTTGCCATAGGCAAAGACTTCGCCCCTATAGAGTAAAAGTGCCTTTGAACCATAGGAATAAACTACATTTAAGTCATGAACAATGGCAATAACTGAGCGACCTTCACCTTTTACCCATTCCTTTAAAGCGTCAAAAATACCAATTTGATATTGCAAATCAAGGTGGTTGGCCGGCTCGTCCAAAATTAATATTTTAGGATCCTGTGCAAACACAGCCGCTAAAAAGATTCTTTGCAGTTCTCCTCCAGAAAGAGTTAAAACCGAACGGTCTTTTAAATGTTGAGTTCCTGTTAATCTTAAAGCCTCATTTATTTTTTCTTCATCTGACTTGCTTAGCTTAGAAAACATACCCTTTTGATGGGCATAGCGGCCTAAACTGACCACTTCATAAACTGTAAATGAATATTGCTGAAAATGAGTTTGTGTTAAAACTCCGATTTGTTTTGCAAGCTCTAAGGATGAAGTTTTAGAAATATCTTTTCCGTTTATCCAGGCTTTTCCAGTATGCTTGATATTTTCCATAATAGCTTTGATCAAGGTGGTTTTCCCTGCGCCATTTGGCCCAATTACCATTAGGATTTCGTTTTCCTTTATTTCAAAAGAAATATCCTTAATAATAACTTTGTTTTCAATTTTAGCAGTTAGCTTTTCAACTTTTAACATAGTTTTACCCTTTAGCCTTGCTTCTGTCTTTGAGCATAGAAAATATTAATAAAAATTATTGAGCCGATCAGAGAAGTAACCACACCAATAGGCAATTCCATAGGACTTAGTATTGTTCTACTAATTAAATCGGTAAGCATTAAAAAAATTGCTCCTATAATAAGTGAAAGCGGCATTAAATGTTTATGGTTAGGCCCAATTAACATTCTCGTAATATGAGGAATAACCAAGCCTACAAAGGCAATCGTTCCGCTTACCGAAACTGAAACACCAACTAAAATTGATACAAAAATCATAATCATTATTTTAATC
>JAENWI010000375.1 GCA_016650115.1 Peptostreptococcaceae bacterium
AGGGCACCTATCTCATCAAGGGCAGTGATGCCTTCTACAGCCTGGTGGAAGGGATCAATGCCTGAGAAGTATTGTGCATGTGAATGTGCATTGGATGGATGGAAGCACAAGAGCCTTGCCGCACTGCGGTAGGGCTCTTTGCAAAAAGAATGGGAGTTAATAGTACACTTTGGTACGATGATGATTGACAGAATTTTACGATCGTACTACGCTGTATGTATCAATGCCCGTACACAAATATTGAATGTAGCAGTACATTTGGTAAGTGGCGGGCTACTTTTTTTAATGATATTTTATATATGCAAGTTTTGGTAAATGCTGCACAAGCAAACACTCAGATGACCAAAGTTCCATATTGTAAACCTTCCTTATCAATACAAGACCAAGTGAATCAATTGCCAGAAAGAGGGCTGATTATTAATAATATTAATAAGTTGGATCAAGACCCTTCGTCGCCAAAGATTTGGCTATCCTGATGACGATTACTTCTTCCTTAAGCTCTTTGATGCCAGTAGAAAGAACTATGTCAGGAATCCTAAAACTAACAAAATCCCACAAGGTTTATGATTGAGCCTAAAAGTTCTCCTACTTGAATCAAATGGGAAAAGTTATTTACCCGCTTGAAACATCAAGAAAATACGTAATACAAAGAAAACTAAACCCATTTGACTTTTAACCCATCAATCGAAACAAATAGTGTTTTTGAAGTGGATAGTTTGCACCCCAAAGTTATGAGGTACACTAGCTACCTATGGATAGCAGTGTACTCATCCCAACAATTTTTTCTCATTTTTACAGACTACTCTCCCTAGAGGGAGAAATCCAGATAAATCAGCTATCAGCCTCCAAAAAAGAGGATATATCATTTGAAATATATCAATACTTGTGTTATAAATGATAATGTCGAAACGGATTAACCGTCTCTTATAGGTGGCCTCTTGAGACTGATGATGGCAGGCTTTGTTTATTGTTTTTGTTCGATTCCAAACTTTTGGATTCAGTTTTTCTATTCCGAAATGATCGGTATCTTGTCTGCTAACGTAAAGGAGGTATTGCCAATGATAGTAATGTTCGCGCACGGAGTGAAGTCATTTGTCAATAAACTGAAAGGACTCATCATCACTTTCATGTTGTGCCACCCTTTCGGGGGAACCCCGTTGATGAGCTGGTGAAACTCCAGCGAAAAGGTATAAGAATGAGGCTCCCTGATGGGGGCCTTTTTAAATCCTAGTAATGTTTTATTTTATAAGAGACCTGTCCATGAAAATGGTTTCATCTAAATTTCTTACTACATTGAACGGTAGATGTAAAATGAATTGCTTTTATTTTGCCATTCAAACTCTTTGAATGGCACTAACTAGTATGGATGGCAGTATACACATCCAAAGGCTTTATAGGAAAAGAATCCTGAGAAATCAATTGTTTAAGGCTCTTTTCAGCGAAAGTAGTGAATCAGTCTTTCAAACCTGACAATGTAGTGGTATAAACACTACATGTTGAAAACTGTGAGGAATATCTTTCCTGGATCTCCTGGATGTGGCTAGAATGAG
>JAENWI010000508.1 GCA_016650115.1 Peptostreptococcaceae bacterium
CAAGGCTGGCGTTGATCAAGCCATGGAAAAGCTTTGGTCTGGCAATGAGGAATATACGGGGTGGGTAAAACTGCCATTACAATATGATAAGGATGAACTTGAACATATACTCCATACGGCTGACAAAATTCAGGAGCAGTGTAATCTTTTTGTCGTAATAGGGATTGGCGGGTCTTACCTTGGCACACGTGCTGTGGTTCACGCTCTTGCAGAACATGCTGTTACAGGCTGCCCAGAAATCAGGTTTGCCGGCAATAATATAAGCGGGACGTATCACGCAGAGCTTCTAGATGAGATGGCTCTAAAGGATACCTGTATTTGTGTCATTTCCAAGTCGGGTACAACTACAGAACCTTCCATTGCTTTTGCTGTATTAAAAGAAGAATTGATAAAAAAATATGGCCCAGAAGCTGCAAACAAGAGAATTTATGCCATAACCGATGGTGAAAAAGGTGTCCTCCGTGAAGAGGCTGATGCCGAAGGATATGAAACTTTTGTGGTGCCAAATGATGTGGGTGGCAGATATTCTGTACTTACAGCCGTTGGACTTCTACCGATTGCTGTGGCTGGAATAGATGTGAAGGAACTTTTAAAGGGCTCTGAAGCAATGGCTACGGCCCCTGAATGGGATTTCGGTGCAAGCGATTATGCGATTACCAGGTTTGAACTTCTAAAGGCTGGGAAAAATATAGAGGTTTTTGAATATTATGAACCTCAGCTGATGTATCTGGCAGAATGGCTCAAGCAGCTTTTCGGAGAAAGTGAAGGGAAGGAAGGAAAGGGATTATTCCCGGCATCCCTGCAGTTTAGCTCGGATTTACATTCCATGGGACAGTTCCTTCAGGAAGGGCACCAGATATTTTTTGAAACTGTTTTAAATGTGCTTCATCCTGATCAGGACATTATCGTTCCGGACAGCGCCGGCAAGATGCTTGCAGGGAAAAGTATGAACCAGGTTAATCAGGCGGCAGTCAGCGGCGTAATGGCAGCACATGAGGCTGTTGGTATTCCAATGATAAAGATAGACATTCCTGAACTAACCCCTTATTACTTTGGCCAGCTGATTTATTTCTTCGAAACGACCTGCGCCATAACC
>JAENWI010000224.1 GCA_016650115.1 Peptostreptococcaceae bacterium
AAATTTGGATTTGAAGCGCCAACTTATTTTATTAAGACCTATATTAGTCCGTTTCTAACAGATGGAAAAATAAAAATGACTATGCCAGATAAGCCCAAGAGCAAGTTTCAAAAGTACTATTCAATCAGCTAGGGCCTGGTGGCGCACCTAATTAAAATGGTTACTATAATACGTTTTTAAGAAAGCTTTTTATGTTTTTTTGGATAAAATATTATAATTATCAAATTTGTTGTAATTTTGGATATTAACGTATAAAGATTTTTTGAAATTATACGTTAATAAAATTAATTCCATATAATTAGTATAAAAAAGAGCAGCGTGAACCGTTGATAATGAAGTGTTTTAATAAAAATTATACTAAATGCAATATTTGAATAAGAAAAGCGTATAAAAACAAGACCGCTTTTATACGCTTTCTTATCAATTTTACCGCTGTAAGATAAATGTAAATAAATGGGTTATCCTAAAACACTTGTTTCGGGTTAAAAACGTATAAACCAACAGTAAATATGAGAAACTTGAGACGAATAGATGTATTTTTGAATATTTTATGCAATTATCAACCATATGCTGTGACGGAGCTTAATAAAAAATGGGGGGATTTAAGGGGGAAATGGTGCATCTCAGGTGGTGCATTTCAGATGGTGCGTTTCAGATAGGGCCTAAGTGCACTAGGGTTTGGTGGGGTCGAATATCAACTGGGGGAGCATACCAGTATCATCGGACGCACCGCTATTATTTAAAAGAATTTGGTGATGTCAAGTAACAATGGGAAATCTCAAACTTTATTTTTCCCATTCTAACTTGACGCGATTGATAGTAATTTAATATTTGTGATAATCACTAAAATGGAATATAATTATTTCCAGAAGCAGATTTGACTTATTACACAGAAGTAGGTATTGATGAAATGAACAAAGAAAAAATCATGGAAATTCTTGCTGGTGGCGAAAATATCAACGTTGAGTTTAAGCAAAGCAAGACAAAATTAAATAAAGATGTTTTTGAATCTGTTTGTGCATTTCTAAATAGAGATGGAGGACATCTTTTCCTTGGGGTTGACGATAATGGCAATCCGGTTGGTATTGATGTAGAGAATGTTGAGAAGATAAAGAAGGAGTTTGTAACTTCTATAAACAATTCATCAAAAATCAACCCTACATTTTACTTATCTGTTGAAGAGACTGAAATTAATGGAGAAACAATATTATATATTCTTGTTCCAGAAAGCTCACAAGTTCACAGATGTAATGGTAAAATATACGATAGGAATGAAGATGGGGATTTTGATATAACGAATAATACAAATCTCGTTGCTGGAATGTATATGCGAAAACAAGGAGAATATACGGAAAATCGTATATTCCCTTTTGCGGAAATATCTGAACTTAAGGCTGAACTCTTAGTTAAAGTTAGAAAAATGGCTGTAAATGAAAGAGCGGATCATCCATGGAAGCCGATGAATGATTTAGAACTTTTAAAGAGTGCAGGACTATATCTTAAGGATCATCAAAGTGGTAAAGAAGGCATAACCCTTGGTGGCATACTCATCTTTGGGACTGAACAGTTGATCCAGTCAGTATTGCCACATTATAGGACAGATGCCATTTTACGAAAATTTAACTTGGATCGTTATGATGACAGGGATGATATTAGAGTTAATTTATTAGAAAGTTATGAACGTTTGATGCAGTTTGTTTCAAAGCATCTTAATGATAATTTTTATTTGGAAGGTGATAGAAGAATTAGCCTCAGGGATAAAATCTTTAGGGAAGTTGTATCTAACTTGTTAATTCATAGGGAATTTGCTAATGCATTCCCAGCAAAGTTTATCATTGAAAAAGAGAGAGTTTTTATTGAAAATAGTAATAGACCGCATTTTAATGGTATTATAGATCCGGAGAATTTTTCTCCTTTTCCAAAGAACCCGACTATTGCAAAGTTCTTCAAAGAGATTGGATTGGTGGATGAATTAGGTTCTGGGGTTAGAAATATTTATAAATATAGTAAGATCTACTCCGGCGCGGAGCCTATGTTTATAGAAGGAGATGTCTTTAAAACGATTATTCCATTGACCGCGCAAGTTACCGCGCAAGCTACCGCGCAAGCTACCGCGCAAGTTACCGCGCAAGCTACCGCGCAAGTTACCGCGCAAGAGAATGAAGAAATAGAGAGATTGTTAAAATATTGTGAAATACCAAAAAGTAGAAGTGAAATGCAAGAATTTATGAATTTGAATCATAGGGAATATTTTCGAAAGAGTATCCTAACCCCTTTGATTAAAGGAGGACTACTAAAATTAACAATGCCAGATACTCCAACAAGTCCAAACCAGAAATACTATTCAGAAAGGTAAAATATCACTGTGCCAGACAGTGCGGCCGAGCAAGGTCGTATCATATAGTGGGTGATTCAATCAGCTAGGGCCTGGTGGCGCCGTTGAGACTTAAAATCCAGTCAGAGCAAGGGTTGTGGCGGATATTGGTGTTTTTGTTAGTGAATACTTTGGCTGCGGGAATTAGCGAATAAATAAGGAACAAAACGTGAGAATTAGCGAACGAATAAGGAAAATTAGCGAACGAATAAGGAACGAAATGCTATGAAATAAGGAACAGATATGGTAAGATGTTCGTGAGGAGGTGCGTTTATGTTTGAACCTAAATTTAAGTACACAAATGATATTGTTAATGATTTGATCAGCATTGAAAAATATAAAACACAATTGGAATATCTATACTTGCCAACGAGAATCAAGCAGGAAATGATGTTCAAGGCCAAGATTAAG
>JAENWI010000490.1 GCA_016650115.1 Peptostreptococcaceae bacterium
AATCTGCAGCAATCGTATCGCAATCTAAAAAGGTATATTCTTCTATTTGAGTATTGTTCCAGGCGCTCTGCGCACAAAATTTACAGTTTTCACTGCAATGCCCGCTTCGCCCGTTGATAATAGAGCACAAGTCAATTCTATTGCCACAAAGAGCTTCTCTGATATGGTTCCCTGCATGGCAAAGTTCCTGCAATTCTGCATTCGCAAAAAAACTCAAATCTTCCCCACGCGTAAGTCTTCGCCCTTCAATTATTTCTTCGGCCAGTTTATTTATATTCATTTCAAATACCCCGCTTTTTTACCCTGCTTTTTTATAGTCGGACCTATTAAAGCAACAATGATTATTTTTAAAAACAATTTTATTATATGATAGGTCAAATATAATGTCAACTAAAACTGAAAATAGGTTTACAATCGGAATAATACGGGAATGGACTTGCTAAAAGAACGAATGTTCGATATAATGAGCATGTGGAATTCTAATTCTATAAATTAACTGACTGGAGCAATTGAACATGCAGAAGGAACAACTATTAAAACAATATTTTGGATATGACACATTTCGTGACGGTCAGGAGCCGCTCATGGATAATCTCTTAAATGGTAATGATTGTATTGGCGTTATGCCCACAGGTGCAGGAAAGTCACTTTGTTTTCAAATCCCTGCGTTACTTTTTGAAGGGATCACGTTAGTGGTATCGCCACTGATTTCCTTGATGAAGGATCAGGTGCAGGCGCTAGTTGCAAGTGGTGTGGCGGCTGCTTATATTAACTCTTCCCTAAGCGTTAGTCAAACAGCAAAGGTGTTCAATAACGCTCGAAAGGGATTGTATAAAATAATATATATTGCACCCGAACGTCTTGATGTGCCTGAGTTCCAGGATTTTGCACAAAACGCTAAAATATCTATGGTAACGATAGATGAAGCCCATTGCGTATCTCAGTGGGGGCAGGATTTCAGGCCAAGCTATTTAAAAATAAACAAATTTATAGACAAGCTACCGAAAAGACCTGTCATATCTGCATTTACGGCTACGGCAACCAGTGAAGTCCGGGAAGATATTATTAAGATATTAAAATTAAACAATCCATTTATAATGGCAACTGGGTTTAACCGCGAAAACCTGTATTTTGAGGTGCAAAAGCCGGAAAATAAATACAAAGCT
>JAENWI010000408.1 GCA_016650115.1 Peptostreptococcaceae bacterium
ACAATTGTTGAATATGCTTTGAAAAGTTTAAATAAGCCAATTGGTGTTTCCACGTATAAAATTTATGATCAATTACCAGATGATATGAAGAATCTATTGACTACACCTGAAGAGATCATTGAAAGATTAGGAGTGCTGGATGAATAAATAGAATAAAGGCTCAGTGCCAACCAACTTGTCGGAAATTCCGAACAGTTGCATAATTGTTTTTGGAAGGCGGATGAGAATATGAATAGGTCAGACAAAATATTAGCCTTTGAAGGTATAGAAATTGATTTATTAAGAGGAAGTCTAAAGAATAAAGAAATAACGAAACTTTTCATAACAGGAATGACATATAAAGAGATCGGAGAAATGTACAGAATCTCATCTAGTAGAGTTGGACAAATAACAGATAGGCAAGCTAGAATTGCTAATTTTTATAAAAAAATGCAAAATAATCTAGAATATCAGGGTTTGGTTAAATTTTATCTGGGAAAAGTAGAAATCAATGAAGCAATTTCTATTAGTAGTGAGTCTAATGTTTCGGAGCATATGATGGCACTTGAGGAAGCAAGAAAACGTTTAGAGGAGATTCGTATTGATTGAATGATATAATTGTAGGTGAGTGAAAGAATATCCTAGCCAAGTATGGGTGAAGTGTATCTGTTAAAATAAAAGATATTGAAATCACTGTGTCTGAGAGAGCTCCGAAAAAGTCTGTTTTAAGCTAAAATGACCTAGTAATAATGCGAGTTTGAGGCCTCTGTTTTTAAAAAATAGATACTTTTTCGGAGCCCTTTCAGACACTAAATGCAACAAACACAACGGGCTGGTATTTTATCGACCTAAGATTTGGAGGCCCTCATGATTAATCTACCCCAAAACGACAAACTTGACGTACGCATTCTCGAAAAAGTATTGAGCGACCAGTATATTACGCTAAGTTGAACCTGGGATATAAGGATACACTGCAAAAGACTGTATTACATATTAGCCAGAAGTGGTGCATCTCAGCTAGGGCCTGGTGGCGCATAACTTGCCAAAAGAACAAATGTTCGATATAATGTTACTGTAGAATTGAGAATCTAAATATTAAATTCTAGTGTGCTGAATCGTTTTGTTGATTCCAACTAAACGATAGATATAAATATAAAAGGCATGAAAGATATCCCGAAGGTTATGTTTTCAAGTTTAAAATGCTATTTGAAATACTGGCAATAAATGATTAACCATTTCCGTGAGTTTACGAAAATGATGGGATTGAGTAGTAGCTCAAAAAAATATAGTTGTATGTTTACGCGTAATGTCTGTTATTTTAATGGGAAAATTGTATTTGCATAAGGTGAAGAAAGTAGGTGAAATTTTGTCGACAAAAACAATAAAAGAGACAATTCATGCCAAAGGAATGGACATTTCAATTTATA
>JAENWI010000160.1 GCA_016650115.1 Peptostreptococcaceae bacterium
ACCTTTTCCTGGTATAAAAAAGACGTATTTGTTTGCTTATTTTGGCCTAAAAATGATACTATGTTTAGGGGGAAGCAAATGCTGCGGACCTTAAAATAATAAAAGAGGAGTAAACATGGAATTGAATTTTAAAGATTCTAAGCAACTAGTGCTTCAGGGGAATGAGGCGTGTGCAAAGGGGGCAATCTATGCAGGATGCAGATTCTTTGCCGGATATCCCATCACGCCTTCAACCGAAATTATAGAATTGTTGTCAAGTGAGTTGCAGGTGGCGGGTGGCGCCTTTATACAAATGGAAGATGAAATTGCATCGGCGTGTGCAATAATAGGGGCAAGATGGGGCGGTAAAAAAGCAATGACTGCAACCTCCGGCCCGGGATATACGCTCATGCAGGAGGCAATTGGTTACGCTGCAGTTACTGAAACACCTGTGGTCATTGTAAATGTTCAGAGGGGAGGGCCCTCAACCGGTCAGCCGACGCTCTCTTCGCAGCAGGATATCTATCAGGCTAGATATGGAAGCCATGGAGATTACGAAATAATTGTACTTGCACCTTCATCAGTTCAAGAAATGTATGATTTCACTGTGAGAGCTTTTGAACTTTCTGAACAGTTCCGAACACCGGTAATACTCTTGGCTGACGAAGTTGTTGGACATATGAGAGAGAAAATTACAGTAGAAGGCGGTTCTAAAAATATACCGGGAGGCAGGAAAAAACAGGTAGTCTCCCCTCAGGCAGATTTTTATCAGGGAGAAAATTCTCTTGTCGAAGGGCAGCTACATGATGAATTTGGAGGAAGAATTGGCCATATTGCAAAGGATAGTGGGGAATTCATTTGTAATATTAATAATAAAATAACAGATAATATTGATTTAATTACTGATATTGAAACCTATTTTCTGGAAGATGCAGACATAGCAATTGTTGCTTATGGATCAGTAGCGAGACCGGCACAAAAGGCAATAAAGCTTGCCCGCGGAATTAAGGATGAAAGAATCATTTCAAAATTTAAATTTTTAAGAACGGTTTTCAGGAAGGGAGTACCAGCAGCGATCAATAGAGATTACAGCCATTTAAAGGTTGGATTAATTAAGATTAATACAGTCTGGCCTTTCCCTGAACAAGAATTGAAAAGACTGGCGAAGGACGTTGATTTGGTAATTGTTCCAGAAATGAATATAGGTAAATACTGCAGAGAAGTGGAAAGAGTATTAAAGGATAAAAAAGTAATTTCTATGCCAAAGTGTGGTGGGGATATTCATACCCCTAGTGAATTGCTGGATCAAATACTGAAGGAGTTGGCGTAAATGAATAAACTATATGAAAAATATATAAAGACCGACTTGCTTCCAACTTTATTTTGCCCTGGTTGTGGAAATGGAATTGTTCAAATGGCAGCAATCAAAGCAATTGATAAACTGGGAATACAGGAGGAAATGGCATGTGTAAGCGGTATTGGCTGCTCCTCCTGGATTCCATGTTATTTCAAGATGGATGTGATGCACACGATGCACGGAAGAGCGCTGCCTTTTGCAGAAGGGTTGAAACTGGCAAGACCAGATAAGAAAGTTATGGTATTTACGGGAGACGGGGATTGCCTGGCAATAGGGGGAAATCATTTATTGCATGCAGCTCGAAGGAATATAGATTTGACAGTCATTCTGGTAAACAATTATATTTATGGAATGACAGGTGGCCAGAAATCACCTTCAACACCAGTAGGTGCTGTGACAAAAACATCCCCATACGGCGCTGCGGATATTCCGCTGGATGGCTGTGAACTGGCAATGGCAGTCGGGGCTACTTATGTTGCTCGATGGACAACAGCACATCCGGTTCAGCTGGAAAAAGCAATTGAAGAAGGGCTTAATCATAAGGGCTTTTCATTTATTGAAGTACTTACACAGTGTCCGGTTCAGGCCGGAAAAGAGGTTTATGGCTTCAAAGATCCTGCGGAAATAATGAAGATGTACAAAGAGATGACCTATCTGTATAAAGAAGGCGTGGAAATCCAAAAAGGAAAAACCAGAATTGGGCTGCTTAAGCATGACGAAGAGACAGAAGAGTATATAGATAGAATTGAAGCAAGACTTGAATCACAGGGAATTAAGAGGGGATAGGGAGATGGCTAAAATAACAATTGACAAAATGTGCTGTAAAGGTTGTGACATATGTATAGCTATTTGCCCGAAAAAAGTATTTGTGAAATCAAAAAAAAGAAACGGTTATGGATCTAATATGCCAGATGCCCAGAATGTTAAAGACTGCGCAGGGTGCAGACTTTGCGAAAGGCTTTGCCCAGATGGCGCTATCGATGTAGAAGTGGAGGCAGAAAAGAATGAGAATTAATGTAAGATTTGCTGGTGCTGGTGGGCAGGGAGTTATTCTTTCATCGGTATTACTTGCAAAAGCATATGGCTTAGGGGAAAATTATAATATTTCACAAACCCAGAGTTATGGGCCGGAAGCAAGAGGAGGAGCCTGCAAATCTGAGGTGGTTATTTCGGATGAGGATATTGATTATATGAAGGTTGATAAGGCTGATGTGTTCATTGCCTACAATCAGATTGGGTACAATAAGTATGAAAAGGCAATTGCCACCAATGCAATGGTTCTGATTAACAGTACTTTGGTGGAAACAGATAATTCAACCCATTATAAAATACCGGCTACTGATATCGCTGAAGAAATGGGCAAACCTTTCGTGGTAAATATGGTCATGCTGGGGGCCTTGACAAAACTTCTCCCTAAGCTTCACTACCCCAAAGTTGAGGAAGAAATTAAAGAAAATTTCCCTGCAAGCATTGCAGGAATGAATTTAGAAGCATATGATAAGGGATATAAATTTATGGCAGAAGAACTAGAAAAAAGAAAACAATTATGATGGGGGGGATTAGATTTGGTCATACATGAGTCGGGAGAAGACTACCTGGAAACCATTTTACTAATAGAAAAAAGAAACCATATTGTAAGATCGGTCGATGTTGCAACTGAAATGGGCTTTTCAAAACCAAGTGTAAGCCGGGCAATGGGTATTTTAAAATCCGCTGGATTAATAGTAATGGATGAGAGTGGAAGAATAACGCTTACTCAGGAGGGCAGACAGAAGGCTAGAGGCATTTATGAAAGGCATACGGCAATTGCCGAGTTCCTGGAAAAAAAGCTGGGTGTGTCGAAGGAAACAGCTTTAAAAGACGCCTGTAGAATTGAACATGATTTAAGCCAGGAAACATATAGCAAAATATGTAATGCAAATAAAGAGTAAAACATAAAACGCAAAAGCCACTTCAGATAAACTGAAATGGCTTTTGTTTTGAAAAGTGTGTATATCAATAAAGAAGGATCGCTATAAGAGTGGAAAGTTCTCTAAATAGCTGAGTCGGACAGTACTTATATTTTAAATACCCCTTTTGCCCTCAAGAACTATACTAACCTACGAATGTGAAGGATTAGTGTTGATTACTTGAAATACCTATGATAAAATGAAAATAATAAAGAATATGAACAATATTGGTGTGCGACATAGAAGCGCAATAAGATAATAGGGAATTGGGTGTAAATCCTAAGCAGTGCTGCTGCCGTATAGCCGGAAAACCTGCCAATGTTGGATAACCCAACGCCTGGTTGAGTTATCTGTATGCGGCTTTACAGGCTTTAGAGTCCGCAAACATGAAATAGTGCAACTTTAGGCACTCTGGTTATATAGCCGGAGTGCTTTTCTATTTGAATATGTGAAAGCGCAGATATTAGCCAGAGGTTAGTATTATCAAGGACTAGGGGATAAAAGTGCGCCACCAGGCCCTAGCTGAGAGAGGCAAAAAAATGAAAAGATTAACAGCAGTCATAGTAACAGTAGTAATGGTATTAAGTTCCGCAAGCATAGCCTCTGCAGAAACAAATGCATGGGGTTCAGCAGAATATGCTGGAGTAGAAGC
>JAENWI010000372.1 GCA_016650115.1 Peptostreptococcaceae bacterium
AACGACAGAATTTTGAATAATTTGCACTACATTGTTTTCAACATAAGGGATCCCTTTAAGAATAGTGTTTTTTACTGCTTTAGCATTTGAAGATCCATGCATTTTCACAATTGCCCCCTTCACTCCTAAAATAGGGGCTCCACCATATTCGGAATAATCAAATTCGTTTTTTATCTCAACTAGTTTATCTGATAATAGCAATGCGCCTATCTTTGCTTTTGCTCCAGTTGTAAACTTTGACTTTAACAGTTTAAGAATATTCCAGGCCAACCCTTCTGTGAGTTTCAGTATAACATTGCCTACAAATCCGTCACAGACAATAACATCTGCACCGCCCTTTGG
Source organism: Peptostreptococcaceae bacterium (assembly GCA_016650115.1). Classification (GTDB taxonomy): domain Bacteria; phylum Bacillota; class Clostridia; order Peptostreptococcales; family Anaerovoracaceae; genus JAENWH01. Next base: position 343 of record JAENWI010000372.1, read on the forward strand.
AATATCTCTTGCTTCTATATTTCCAATGAAATTTAAATCACTTCTATCCAGTAGTTCAAATGCCGCCTTTACGACAGTTGTCCCTTTCGTTTCTTCTGTCCCTATATTGACAAGCCCTACAGTTGGATTTTTTCTGTCAAGAACTTTTTCCATATATATACTGCCCATCGTTCCAAATTCGAGAAGATTTACCGGCTTACACTCTGCGTTTGCTCCCGCATCAACAAGCAGGGATGCTTTATCTCCAAGGATTGGATAAATACTCGCCATGGCAGGCCTGTCAATGCCTTGGATTCTTCCAAGAATAAATAGCCCTCCAGCCAGCATCGCACCAGAGTTTCCTGCAGAAATAAAAAGATCTCCTTCACCTTTTTTTATCATATTGATCCCAATGACCATAGACGATTCCGTCTTTGTTCGAACCGCTTTCACAGGTGCATCATCATTAGTTATAACGTCTGATGCATGACGAACAGTAATCTTCTCTTTATCATATTTATACTTAGCGAGTTCTTCATTTATCATATCCTCATCACCAACTATAACGATTTTATGTTTCATTTCTAAAGCAGCTAATGTTGCTCCTTTTACTATTTCCAAGGGTGCATTATCTCCACCCATACCATCCAATATTATTCTCATGATCCGGCCCTCCGTTTAGTAGCTCTTTTGATTAAGTTTACAAAATTATACGTTGATATTGTATCATAAACAGGCTGATATTGCAATTCAAAAGACCTGCAATATCATAATTTTTTAACCCTGCAAAGAGTTGATATATGGATATGTGCAATATATTAATTCAACTTGAATAATTGTACTATATTTGATATATTAATCATATAGTTAAAGCGAAATCATAGGAGACTAGAATGAGTAATCCATTAAATATTTTTATAGTTAATCCAGGCGGGAATAAAACAATTTTTGTTTTGGATCATTTTGAGAGAACCGAGTATAAAAACATTGCAAATATACTTCTAGCGAATCAGGAAATCGGCGCTGAGCAGGTAGGTTTCATCATAGCGGAAACTGATTCAGAAGCAGGACGCATGGAAATGTGCGGCCTGGAATTTTGTGGTAATGCTTCAAGGAGCTATGCGCTTTATCTTGCCAAGCTTCTTGGCATAAACGGTATTGGCTCAGTTTCCATTAAGGTAAGTGGAATTGATGAAGCACTGGAAGTGGAAGTAGACACATCTTCGAATTACACTAAAATA
>JAENWI010000399.1 GCA_016650115.1 Peptostreptococcaceae bacterium
GGGGAGACTAAACCCTGTTCTAGACCGGCTCTATTTTTCTTCCTTCTGATCCAGCAGCTTGATAACTCGGTCAAAGTCGCTCTCGAAAAGTCTGTCTTGAATAATCCGGTATATTTCAAATTCACTTTCGGCATGGGCTTTTGCAATTGCTGCTGTTACCTTTCCGGCATTCTTCAGGATTTCCCTATCGGTTGCTTCAATGAATTTGTTAAGACGGGTTTCCCAATCTTGCATGGTCATAGGAATCTTACGCAATGCCATATCTTCTGCAATATCTAGATAGGCGTTGACAATCCTTCCCAATGATTTCAGTTCATTTGTGTTGAGGTAGTTCTTTGCCACTGATACATCGGTTTTAACAATCTTACCCTTTGGTGCCTTTTCCCATGTAGTCAGTCCCATATTAGTTTTTGTGCTATCGGCCCGACACTTAATTAACTCGGCAGCGGTATTTCCGTGGATTGCAAAATGCAACTTGTTCTGCACTTTGGAAAAAAAGGTCTTTGTGGTTGGTGAATTTTTGTTATAGTCGACGCTAGTGGTATAGATGTCAGTAATTTTCTGGTAAAAACGTCGTTCACTCAGTCTGATTTCTCGAATTTCTTCGAGTAACTGTTCAAAATAGTCTTCCCCAAGGAAGGTTCCATTTTCCATTCGCTTTTTATCCAGCACATAACCCTTGATGGCAAATTCTCGCAAAACTTGTGTGGCCCACTGACGAAACTGAGTAGCTCGAACAGAATTTACTCTATACCCTACAGATATAATAGCATCTAGGTTATAGAAATATGTATTATATTTCTTACCATCCGAGGCAGTTATCCGGAATTTCCGGATAACTGAATCCTCTTGTAGTTCCTCACTTTTAAATATATTTTGCAAGTGTTCATTCACTGTTCGTACATCAACATCAAAAAGTTGTGCTATCAATTTTTGTGATAACCAGACAGACTCTTCCTCATATCGAGCTTCGATGCTTTGCTCGCCTGCCTGCGCTGTAAATATCAAAAATTCTGTAGTACTGTTACGTATCAGCTGATTTTTTTGGTTCTTTTTCTGTTCCATTGTAATTCCTTATTCGGAAGTCATGTTCTCTAATCAAACTATAGCTACACCGAATTATTTCACTCAATACATATTTTTGATATAGGTTCTTTCCGGACGTACCCCTATTGCAAGATCAAAGAAGGCCGTTCCCCTATTTCCAGCTAACACCCTTCGGAAACAGGTACATTGCTCATATATACAGATAATCGTTTACAAGGGAGGCTTCATACATTCAAAGGTCATTTCTTTCTTGTATTGCATCAATATTGGGCAACATCATGTGTATCTGTGGCGGGTTTTCTACCTTTCAACGATATCTCTTTGTTAAGGTGAAAGCAAGTTGAATGGATTCTACTAAAAGCTGTGTGTATCCTTACAAGGAA
>JAENWI010000409.1 GCA_016650115.1 Peptostreptococcaceae bacterium
AAGTGTATCAGTGATGCATTTGAAGAATATCTTAACATGAGAAAAGTCGTATATGGAGAAAAGGAAGATGCCAGAGATATTACCCTAATGGATCTTGCCTGTATAGGTGCGAAGTATTTAAAGAAAAAAGGATTTGCGAACGATCTGGATGAATCAGATGAAATCAATGCCTGCAGCATTAAAACGAAGGCGGTTATTGATGGAAAAGAAGAAGACTGGATTGTTATGTTTAAAAATGAAACTCATAATCATCCGACGGAAATTGAACCGTTTGGGGGTGCTGCGACTTGCCTTGGCGGGGCAATCAGAGACCCTCTTTCGGGGAGAGTTTATGTTTATCAGGCAATGAGAGTCACCGGATCTGGCGATCCAAGAACACCTGTGAAGGATACAATTCCAGGCAAATTGCCTCAAAGCAAAATCACAAAGGGTGCAGCAGCGGGTTACAGCTCTTATGGAAATCAAATAGGCCTTGCTACAGGTCAGGTTGCAGAAATATATCACCCCGGTTATGTTGCAAAACGTATGGAAGTAGGGGCAGTCATAGGCGCAGCTCCAGCAGGTAATATCAGAAGAGAAAGCCCTCAGGCTGATGATATGATCATTCTCGTTGGAGGAAGAACAGGACGAGACGGCTGTGGCGGTGCGACGGGATCCTCGAAGGAGCATACGGAGGAATCTATTTTTAATTGCGGGGCAGAAGTGCAGAAAGGGAATCCTCCTGTAGAGAGAAATATACAAAGACTTTTTAGAAGGAATGAAGCGACGAAACTGATTAAAAAATGTAATGATTTTGGCGCAGGTGGAATATCTGTTGCAATAGGAGAACTGGCGGATAGCTTAGATGTTAACCTCGATTTGGTGCTAAAAAAATATGAGGGGCTTGATGGAACGGAGCTTGCCATATCTGAGTCTCAGGAAAGAATGGCAGTTGTTGTAGAAAACAAAGACGTAAATCGTTTTTTAGCTTTAGCGGAAAGCGAAAATATTGAAGCAGTTGCGGTTGCGAAAGTGACAAATACAGGTAGATTCAGAATGTTTTGGAAAGGGAAAATGATCCTTGATTTGAGCAGAGATTTCTTGAATACAAATGGGGTAAAACAGCATGCAAAAGTATTGGTTAAAAACAGTCTCAAAAATGAGACTGAGGGAAAAGCCTATAAAACCACATTGGATTATTTGGATAATTTGAATTGCTGCTCTCAAAAGGGGCTGGTAGAAAAATTCGACAGTACAATTGGGGCGGGAACGGTAATAATGCCGCTAGGAGGAAAATTCCAGCTTTCACCTTCTTTAGGTATGATTGCAAAGCTGCCTATTACAGAAGGAGAAACTGACACTGCCACACTAATGACCTATGGTTTTGACCCTCAGGTATCCAGTATGAACCCTTTTCATGGAGC
>JAENWI010000405.1 GCA_016650115.1 Peptostreptococcaceae bacterium
GAATAATATGCAAAACAATTTAATTATTAATAAACATTTAACATTTAAAAAAACAAGTAATGAAAAAAATTATTTTCGCAGCTATCGTTATGATAGCAGGTTTTTCAACCACAATTATGGCTCAAACATCGGCAACTGTAGACGCAACTCCAGCAGGAGCAGTACTTATTGTTCCAATGACTATTGCACAAACTGCTCCTTTGCATTTTGGTAGTATAACGCTGTTAGCAACAACAGCTGCTGGTACTGTTACGCTTGCTTCTAACTCAAATACTCGCACGTTTAGCGCTGGTGTTGTGGCCGCCGGAGTAATTTCAGATCCTGCTACAAATGCAGCTTACGACGTAACGGGTACTTACAATGAAACTTATGCTCTCACATTGCCTCCCGCCGATATTACATTAACTGAAGTAGGAGGTACAAATGCAGCAACCATGACCGTTACCGCATTTACAGCCCGTTTTAATGGGGCATCTGCTGACGCAACTACTAGTACACTTAGTGACACTGGTACTGATGATTTTACTCTTGGTGCTACATTAAATTTAGCGATTGGACAAACTGGAGGGGTTTATGCAGGAACATTCCCTGTAACTGTAGATTATAATTAAATTTAGCTTTTAAATAGAGGTGAATGCCCGGGTTCCGTGCATTCACCTCTATTTGAAAAAAACGATTTGTTTCTGTTTCCAACATAATCAACAAAAAATAGCGTTGTGCAAAGAAAATTATTAATCATGCTAATTTCCATTTTGGGTTTTAGCTTTCAATCTTTAGCTCAGGGAAATTTACTGATAACACCCATTCGCGTAGTGTTCGAGGGTAATAAGCAAAAAGAAAATCTCAATTTAGCAAACATAGGAAAAGATACAGCTATCTATTCCATCTCTTTTGTTCAAAAAAACATGAAAGAAGATGGAAATTTTGTACTTGTTGAGAAGACTGATTCGGGGCAAATGCTTGCCGAACCCTATCTTCGAATATTTCCTCGCAGGGTAACGTTAGCTCCGAGGGAATCACAAGTTATTATATTGCAGTACAGGCGTAAACCGGACATGATAGCAGGCGAATATCGTTCGCGTTTATATTTTAGATCAGAAAAAAATTACATGCCACTTGGTATGGGAAATTCCGATAAGGATACAACGACATTAAGCGTTCAGTTAATACCTATATTCGGTATGAGTATTCCGATTATCATCCGCACAGGCGCAGTAAATGTAAGCGCTGCACTAAGTGATTTAAAATTGGACACCCAACAAAATACAATGCAAAACCTTAAACTCACCATACACCGGACAGGCAATATCTCTTTATATGGTGATATTATAATACAATATGTTCCTACACAAGGCAAGCCTTATCAAGTTGGTATTGCAGCGGGGGTAGGTGTTTATACGGAAATTAAC
>JAENWI010000030.1 GCA_016650115.1 Peptostreptococcaceae bacterium
GTGTCGGCGAGGCTGATGAATTGTCACCTGTTCTGGTAAGCGCAAATTATAAGATGAGTTTTGATATGCTAAGAAAAGAACTCACAGGAATCAATGCATGGATACTAGTGCTTGATACAAAGGGGATTAATGTCTGGTGTGCTGCCGGTAAAGGAACATTTGGTACGGAGGAGCTGGTAAACCGCATTGCTGAGGTGGGCCTTTCAGAAGTTGTCTCACATAAATCCTTAATCCTGCCTCAACTGGGGGCACCGGGAATCGCCGCTCATGAAGTGGAAAAAAAGTCGGGTTTCAAGGTAACCTATGGGCCTGTGAGAGCGTCAGACATAAAGGGGTTTATTACTGCCGGGCAGAAAGTTTCAATGGCAATGAGAAAGGTGGAATTTTCATTTTATGACCGCCTCCGATTAACGCCAGTAGAGATTGCAGGAGCTTTAAAGACCTGGATCATTATTTTAGGTTCTCTATTAATTTTGAATTCAATTCATCCTGGTGCCTTTGGGGTAATAGATTTTTACGGGTATACGGGGGCTATCCTGATTGGATGTGTTTTAGTGCCGGTACTTTTACCCTGGATCCCAGGAAACGCGTTTGCCTGGAAGGGCTGGCTTCTGGGGATGGTTTGGGTATTCAACATGGGTGTCATGAATAATTGGATGGGTGAACCAGATTACGGATTGGTGAGAATGCTGGGATACGTTTTAGTATTACCCGCTATTTCTGCATATTTTGCGATGAATTTTACAGGATGCTCGACCTACACCTCTTTGTCTGGTGTTATAAAAGAGATGAAGTTTGCAGTTCCTTTAATGATAACCAGTTTAATTTTAGGCGTGCTGGTAATATTATATGATAGTTTGATTTATATTGGTTAATCATCGGGCGACTTGGGATTTCTGAGAAAGTTGAAATACACGGTGAATTGAAAAAAAGTGAGCATATTGTTGATTTGTGGAGGATAGATATGAAACATAGATATTTAAAGAATGTCGTCAGTTTAAATTTAATCACGGAAAAATGTACGGGTTGCAGATTGTGCATAAAGGTATGCCCTCATCAAGTTTTTTCCATGAATAATGGTAAGGCTGAGATTACTGATAAAGACAGCTGCATGGAATGTGGCGCATGTGCCATGAATTGTGCTTTTGAGGCCATAGAAGTGAAATCGGGGACCGGTTGTGCAGCGGCTGTTATGTATGGCAAACTTACGGGTGGAGAGCCCAACTGTGATTGCTGTGGAAAGTAATATGAGCATTCCTTCATTTAATTAAAGTGTAATTCGCAATGGATTGTTAAGGAAGGATCTTTGATTTAATGGACTTTCAAATAATTAAAGAATGATGAGGTACCAATTTGACAAAAACATACTTTAATCCTGGCTGTGCATTAAGTATTTACAAGCCGGATACTGAAAACAAAATATTAAAATTTCTGAATGAAAACTGTCTTGAAAAATATGGAGAAGTTGAGCTTCATAAGATTTGCTGTCGCCACGAGCCTATGATTGAAGAGGGCTCGCTAATCATCAATGTTTGTGCCGGCTGCGACAGGCGATTTAGAAGCTTGTATCAAGGAATAACCACCATTTCCCTTTGGGAAGTGATTGATGAGCTGGATTCATTTGAGTTTCCAGATTATAAAGGACTGCAGATGTCCGTTCATGATGCCTGTCCGGTTCGTGAGAAGGCGCAGGTTCATCAGGCGGTGCGAGGTTTGCTTGGGAAAATGAACATAGAGGTTGTAGAAACGGAATTTCACGGATCGCGTTCGATTTGCTGTGGAGACGATTTGTATCCAGCACTTCCAGTAGAAACGGTCCATAAGAAGATGAAGGAGCGAGCAGAATCAATGCCATGCGAAGATGTTTGTGTTTATTGTGTTTCCTGCATTAAATCCATGCATATCGGTGGAAAAACCCCAAGACATTTGATGGATCTTCTTTTAGGAGAGACAACAGAAGCTCAGATTTATGAAACAGAAGAATGGCATATACAATTGCAGGAGTACATAGACAGACATTAAGGGGGTGACAATCCTTCCTGCCAGTCTGATTGCCGGGTTTTTATACGACAACGTGAATAACAGAATCCCGTTCTATTATGGGTCTGTCATGGCATTCATAGCAGCTGCTGCACCAATATTTATCATTTCAAATATTCCGACTCTCATATTTTTAGCAATTTATTTTGCTTGCAGAGATAAGCGTAAAAAGAATTTAGAACTAGAAAAGATGAGTATTCAGGATTTAGAATAGATTCATGATTAACCTTGTACGGTGCCAATATAAAAGCTGGGTTTTAATATGTTTGGAACTCTTATTGATGGGGAGCAGTCAGAACATATGATTATTCGCATTTGGAATTTTCATTTTCTTGATGGCAACACGATAGATTTTTTGCCCTATTTATTAAGAAGTAAATTGAGTAAACAGATTACAATTCACGCTATTTTGGATGATAACAAAAAGAATATGAAATCAGAGAGTTTCGTCAAACTTTATCAATCAATGAAGGAGACCAAGGTGACGACGGATTGAGCGGGGTTGGAAAAAACTAAGGTGACGACGGATTGAAAACGATTAAGAACTAACTAACTATTCAGAAAAAAATAAATCGTTTAGTGAATATTAATTTTGTTATCACCTTGTCAGTAAAAAATGATTATGTTATAATTCCATTGTTGGGTAAATTCCCAATTGATTTGCAGTCATGGCGGAATTGGCAGACGCGCACGGTTCAGGTCCGTGTGCTCGCAAGGGCGTGGAAGTTCGAGTCTTCTTGGCTGCACCAAACACCTTGAAATCTTAACGGTTTCAAGGTTTTTTTGTTTTTGAAAACTATAGAATCAATTTCAAGTACTAGCCCCATTTATTTTATGTGCTATTTTAGATTCCTGGTCTTTATATAATGTCCCATATGGTTCTACCGTTTAATAAACGTTTATAATTGTTTTAAAAACGTTTATTATTTATTCGTGTTTTTTTATTTTAAAGGAATAAAACACAAATAATATAATCTAAAGTGGTAGAATGAAAAAAAGATTGTAAAAATAAAGAAAAAAGAAAAGAGTACGGCAAGCCATCTTTTAGTGTAGCGCTAATAATCGTTTTGTTTTTACTCATTTTTTCAGTGTAATTGCGGGTTATCTGCTTTCGGAAAGTCAATATGTTGCGTCAAGAACATGTGGAGATGCTGGCACAATACGGATGAGGAGTATGCAGTAATTGATAAGGAATATGAGACAAAAGAACTGGAATAAAACAGGGGGCAGAACAAATGATAAATAAAAATGAAACTCTGGATTTGCTGAAAAGTCTGATTTCTATTCCAAGCCCTTACTTTGAAGAAGACAAAATTATGGATTTTGTAGTGAATTGGTTTAAGGGAAACAAAATAGAGGCAAAACTACATGAGTATCATGAGAATAAAGTAACAGATTTTCATGGAAAAAATGTGGTTGTTGAGATAGATGGCGGTGAACCAGGGCTGACAGTATGTATAAATGGTCATCTTGACACAGTTAAATTATGTAATGGATGGACGGTCGAGCCATATGTCGGAGTGGTTGAAGGGGACAAAATCTATGGAGTAGGAGCCCTTGATATGAAATCCGGGTGTGCAGCTACCATGCTTGCCTTAAAGGAATTTAAAGAAAATCATGAAAAATTCAAAGGCAAGATTATTGCATCATATGTATCTGTTGAAGAAGGACCCTATGGCATGGGAACAAATGCACTAATTGAAGAAGGGTACATAAAAGATGTAGACTTTTCAATTGTGACTGAACCATCTGCTGGATTTACGGGCAAGCCATTTCCTGTGATTTGTCTGGGAGCCAGAGGCGGATATGGGTTGGAAATAGAATTTTTCGGAAAATCAGCTCATGCGGCACTCCCTAAAAGCGGCAAAAGCGCATCTTTAGATGCGGCAAAGGTTGTTTGTGAATTAGAAAATGTAGAATATAAGGAAGATGAGCATCTTGGCACTGGTGTCGCTTGTGTAGTAGCAATTGAAAGCGATGGGGGAGCCTGCAGCGTTCCGGATTATGCAAAGGTAAAGCTTTTCTGGCACATTGTGGTTGGGGAAAATGAGCAAACTATCGAGGATGATATTGTAAAAGCAATCGAAAGAGCCAATATTCAATGTACCTATAAAATTAATTTTCGAGAGGCGCCAAGTGAAGACTCGAAAGGATTCATGCCTTACACAGTGAGCGAAGAAAACCCACTGGTAAAAACCTTTATGAATTCTGTTGTGCAGGTCTGTAAAGAAAAACCTAAAATAGAGTATTTCCAAAGTATTGGAGATTTCAACTATTTAGGGTCAAGATTAAATGCACCTATTGTAATTTTCGGGGCTGAGGGAGAAAACTTCCATGGAGTGGACGAGTATGCAACAATTTCGTCAACAGTAAAAACCTCTCAAATTGTATATGATTTCTTGGTAAAAACTCTTACCTATTAAGTAGGTATCTCTTTATGCCAAAATAATCAAAGCAGCTAGATAGTGGATAACTTGCAGAGTTTAATAAATATTCTCATTGGGAAGTTAAAAGCAATAATCCTAAAAGCAATAATTTATCAAAAGGATTGAAAAATAGCAATTTGAATGTTAGAATATTCAAATAATACTATAATTCTTTTCTTCGTAAATAGTCTTATTTGAAGCTAATAAAAAACATACGCGGAATTTGGGTAAAAGTACAATATTAGGTCAACTTATGATTTGGTTTTGCCACCTTTTGGTAATACAATTATGGTACATGATTAAAAAGGAGATAATATTTGATGAAAGAAAGAATTGCACAAATCCTCAAGGAACTTGTCGCACGCGACAGCATAAGTTATACAGCAAAAGAAAATAAAGCTTCTCAATATGTATATGATTTTTTAAAAAACGATCCTTATTTCAAGGGAAATCCTGAATTGTTCGGTAAATATGATATTCCAAATGATCCTTATGGCAGATTTGTAGTGTATGGACTGGTATTAGGAAAGAAAAAAGATACAGTTCTTTTGTCAGGACACACTGATGTTGTAAGTACTGAAGTATATGGTGAAGCAGAACCCCTTGCATTTAATATGGGAGAAGAATTAGAAAAAAAGCTGGCATCCATGGATCTTGATGAAACAGCAAGAAAAGATATGGAGTCGGGAGAATGGCTTTGGGGAAGAGGCGTCGCTGATATGAAGGCTGGAATAGCACTAAATATGGCTTTGACTGAAAAATATGCAGCAGAAGCAACCAAAGGGACATTGGAAGGATCGGTTATTTTTATGGCTTTGCCTGACGAAGAAAGCTATTCCGCCGGAATTAGATCTGGAATTGAAGTAGTAAAAGATTTAAAATCCAAGTATGATTTAAATTATAAATTATTATTGTGTCCGGAACCGGCAGCAGAGATGGAAGATAAGCAGGTTATGTCATTGGGTTCGGTAGGTAAGGTTATGCCTGTAGTTATTACACAGGGAAAGGTTGCACACGTAGGCCACTGCTTTAACGGAATTTCAGGGCTTAATATGCTTGCAGGCGTGTATCAGAAAACAAACGGTTCCCTTGAATTCTCAGATGAATTTGAAGGAGAAGCAACACTGCCTCCTAACTGGAGCAATATGAGAGATATGAAACTCACATACGACGCCTCTCTGCCTTATAGGGGATATGGTTATTTTACTGTTTTGAATCAGAGCACTACTCCTGAGGAAGTTATAAGTATATTAAAGAAAATCTGTATAGAAGTCTTTGAAGATGAAGTGGAAAAATTAAACGGTACATATCAGATTTTCAAGACAATGAATAAGTTTGAAACTAGAGAAAAGCTTGAATATGAAACATGTGTAATGACATTTGAAGAACTTTGCGATGATTTGAAGAAAAAAAATACAAAGGAATTTAAAGAATTTTATAAACGCATCTATAAAGAAGTTGGCGAGAAGGTTGTCAACGGTGAATTGAATTTCCCAGAAGCAACAGTATTCTTGATGGATCAGGTATTAAATTTTGCGGATATTAAAAATCCGCTAATTCTTATAGGGATAGCACCACCATTCTATCCGGCAACTCACAGTAATAGTATTAAGGGAAGAGAGCAATTTGGAACAAAGATTTATGAATATGTAAAAAAATTGTCTGAAGAAAAATATGGACAAGGCTTAGTTTATGAAAATTATTTTATGGGTATATCCGATAATAGTTATACATCTCTTGAACCTTTTGATTTTGAGAAATTTATAAAAAGCTTTCCAATGTGGGGAAAACTTTACAATTTAAACTTTGAAACGATTGAAGCCTTATCAATCCCATCTATTCTGTACGGCCCCATTGGAAGGGAATATCACCAGTGGACAGAGCGTGTCAACAAGCACTGCCTGTTTGAGGTAATGCCAAATACACTGGATGCAGTAGTGAAATATGCGTGGAGTTTATAGAGAATTTAAGGAGTCAGTATATAGACGAAAATACATTTCTTTTTGAGACATTAGCATAAGCTGAGGTGCAAGATGTTGGATTTAAAATTAACAAGAAAAGAGGATTATGTATGAAGGGGAAGAGTATAACTGAAATTAGTAATAGAATTGAAGAGATAGCATTAGATCTTACAAGCCAGAAGAGTATTGCTGGTTCTGCGGGTGAAATTAAAATAGCGGATAAACTTTACGGAATTATGGCAGAAATGGATTACTATAAAAAGCATCCGGAAAATTTGTATTTTGTCCCAGTAAAAAATGATTCGCTAGGGAGAAAAATAGTAATCGCTGAAATGAACGGAGAAATGAAAAAGAGTGCCAAAACAGTTGTATTAATCGGCCACATAGATACAGTTGGAATCTCAGATTATGGTTCATTGCAGGAGTATGCCATTCAGCCTTATGAACTTGCAAAAAGACTAGGGGACCTTAAATTGCCACCTGAAGTAAGGGAAGACCTGGAATCTGGAGAATATTTATTTGGCAGAGGATTGTTTGACATGAAGTCCGGAGATGCTATTAGTATGGCGATAATGGAATACATTTCCAAGGACATTGAAAACTTTGAAGGAAACATTATTTTTGGAGCTGTTTGTGATGAAGAAAACAATTCTATAGGTATGTTGAATTTTGTGCCAAAATTAAATGAACTGAAGAAGGAAAAAGGTTACAACTATCTCGCCATGATAGATACTGATTATATGGCACCAGCTTATCCTGGAGATCTGAATAAATATGTTTATGTTGGAACAGTTGGAAAAATAATGCCAACTTTCTTTGTAGTAGGAAAAGAAACTCATGTAGGTGAACCCTATGACGGTATTGATCCAAATCAGATTGTAGCGCAGCTGACAAAAAGAATTAATCTTAATCCGGAATTTTGTGATTTTGCAGGTGGAGAGACGACACTTCCTCCTATAACGCTGAAACAGAGAGATTTAAAGCCTGAATATTCAGCCCAGATAGCTAAGACTTCGATACTTCTTTTTAATATGGCTACACATGAGATGACACCTGATCAGGTGCTGGAAAAAATGACAATCGTAGGGCAAGAATGTTTCCAACAGGTTGTGGATGAATTAAACGCAAGATATAAGAAATACTGCGAATTGATTGGAAGAAAACACAAACAACTTCCTTGGGTTGCAAGAACTATGACATATGATGAATTGTATGCTAACGTTAAAAATGAACTGGGTGATAAACTAGATGGTATGATAGAGGACTATTTATTGGGATTAAATAAAGATTCAAGCCTGGACATTCGTGATAAGCAGGTTAAGATGGCTGAATACTTGCATAATCTCTGGTCTGATCAAAATCCGGTAGTAATCGTCTATTTCTCAGCACCATACTATCCGCATATATATGTGGAAGGTAAGCGAGATAAGGAAAAGTTATTGATTAGTGCTGTAACCGATGCCATTGCAGCCACAGCACCAAATTATGATTATAAACTGGTACAGAAAAAGTTCTTACCCTGTATATCAGATTTGAGTTACGCTGCAGCACCTAAAGAGCAAGCGGTAGTGACAAAGTTAAAAATCAACACTCCTGGATATGGCGTGATATATGAGCTTCCTATTGAAGATATGCAAGAACTCGATCTTCCAGTGGTAAATATAGGCGCATTTGGAAAAGACGCTCATAAATATACAGAGCGTATTGAGAAGAAGTATACATTCCAAGTAACGCCTGATTTGGTATATAAGACAATAAAGAACATATTGAAATGATTATCTTTGAAAAAAATGATGTTTAAAGCTTTAATATTTGTATAGTCTGGGATGAGTAGATGTTTAAAATAAAACTATTATGTGCAGAAACGTTGAAACGACTGTTTGTATTTTTACCTTTATCGTATTTATTATTTGGTAAGCCAGATTTTTAGCAGTTTTTCAATAACTTTGCACTTAATATATAGCAATACTTTATATTTTTATGAAAGGAGCTTTTTATGGGTATAGTCGATTTACTGGTAAGTGTTGCCAACTGGCTATGGGGACTTCCTATACTAGTGATTATAATCGGTGGCGGGCTGTACGTTTCAATACGTATTGGTTTTGTGCAGATTAGAAAATTTGTTTATATTTGTTCACAGACATTTGGTAAAATGTTTCAAAAGGCAAAAAACAAGGGAGAGATTTCTCCGTTCTCAGCGGCAGTAGCTGCATTGGCATCAACAATCGGTGCATCAAACATCGTAGGTGTGCCAGTAGCTATTGCAATAGGTGGCCCCGGAGCTGTCTTCTGGATGTGGGCTATTGCACTTATTGGGGCCGGAACCAAATTTGTAGAAGTAACCCTTGGTATCATGTACAGAGAAAAGAACGAAGAGGGAAAATGGCTTGGCGGACCTTATTACTATTGTAAAAAGGGTTTAGGTGGAAAAATAGGAGCATTCTTAGGTACATTCTACGCATTCTTCCTGATGATTGAGCTTATACCTTCAATCGCAACACAGGCAGCATCAGCTACTTCACAGGTAGTAGCACTTGGTATGAATCAGGCTGTTGTAGGTGTCGTTATAGCTATTATTGTAGCTACTGTATGTATTGGAGGAATAACTAGAATTGCCAAGGTAACAGACTTGATGGTTCCATTAATGGCATCCCTTTATTTACTTGGTGCAGCAATTGTTATTATTGTTAATATTAAGGCCCTTCCTGGAGCATTCCTAAGTATCTTCGAATATGCATTTATTCCACACGCAGCAATCGGAGGATTTGCAGGATCAACAATAGCACTGGCATTAAGATGGGGTGCAGCTCGTGGTGTATATTCCAATGAAGCAGGTCTTGGTACTGCGCCTATGGCTCATTCCAATGCAGAAGTTGATCACCCAATCAGACAGGCTATGTGGGGAGTATTCGAAGTGACAGTGGATACACTTCTCATTTGTTCATTTACTGCATTTGCAATACTTACAACAGGCGTATGGAAGGCGCCAGGTGCGAACGAAAACGCAGGAGCACTAGCTCAGGATGCATTTACCTCAGTATTTGGGAATGCTGGCAGTGTATTCGTTAGTATTAGTGTATTCTTTTTTGTACTATCAACTATCATCGTAGTAGTATTTTATGGTGAGAAACAATCCGAATTCTTGTTTGGTCTAAAATTCTCTAAGATTTGGAGATGGGTTTACTTATTAGCAACAGTAGTTGGAGGCTTAGGAATCAATATAAGAACTTTGTATGCATTGACTGACTTTTTCTTAGCAATGATTATATTCCCGAATATGATAGCAGTAATTATACTTGCGCCAAAGGTTAAGCAGAAAATGGATGAGTTCTTTAATACTCCTGGAAAATATTACTTAGCTGATGTAGAAGCAAAGAAACTAAAGAAACAAAAGAAATCAAACGGAAATAGTTAAAATTACTTTATTGTAGAAATGAATAAAATACAAAGTATTGCTATGGATAAGGCCGGTGTATTATATTACGCCGGCCTTATCCAATAAGAAGAAGCAAAGGGGAGAGTTGAAATGAATAGAAAAAAAATTGACACTATTTTATATAATGGGACAATATATACATTACAGAAAGAAGGCCATACAGCAGAAGCGGTCGGTATTGACCAGGGTAGAATTGTTTTTGTCGGATCAAATAAAGAGGCGGAATATTTCGACTCGGAGAATAAGATTGACTTAAATGGCAAAACGCTGCTTCCAGGAATGGGGGACTCTCATCTGCATATGTATGCTTATTGTCAAAACCAGACGTCGGTTAAGCTGGATGATATTAAAAGTATTGACGAATTGATCAGCACCATGAAGGAAAAGGCTGATATTACTGAAAAAGGCAAATGGATAAAGGGAGCGGGGTTTGATCAGACTAAATTTACTGAAAACAGACTTCCTACAAGGTGGGATCTTGATAAAATATCAACAGAACATCCTGTCGTTATAAGACGAAGCTGCCTCCATGTGATGATAGCAAACAGTCTGGCGATTGAAATTGCGGGAATAGACGATGAGAAAGTAAAAGCCTCGGGAGGGCTAATAGAGGTTGATGAAAATGGTCAACTTACGGGGATATTCCGTGAAAAATCCACCATTATTTTTGATGACATCGTGCCTGATCCTTTAGCAGATCCGGAAGAAAAGAAAAAAATCATGTGTGAGGTTTTAAATGATATGGTTTCAAAAGGAATCACTTCGATTAACACCTATGCGGCCAAAATATGGAACTATGATGAGGACCTGGGAACTTATAGGGACTTGGAGAAACAGGGGCTGCTGCCTATAAGAGTAATCGTTAGTTTAGATACACTTTTTGAACCAGAAACTCGGGATCGAACAAATCTGACTAAAGACGTTTACAATAAAGTAAAATATGGCTCATTTAAATTATTTACTGATGGATCTTTAGGTGCCCGTTCAGCAGCATTAATTGAGCCTTACAGTGATGACCCGGACAACAGGGGAATATTAGTTGAGAAGAAAGACTTGATAAGGGATTTAAAGGAGGCTTATGAACTAGGGCTGCAACCGGCAATTCATGCAATTGGAGATAGAGCGCTGGAAATGACCTTAGATGCAATAGAGTATGTGATAGAAAATGCAGAAGTAGATTCTAAATCAAAGGATAATAAGGAAAAAAGACTGCCCTTCAGGATTATTCATGCGCAGGTAGTAAACAAACATCAGCTGGGGCGAATGAAGAAACTGCCTGTTGTTTTAGATATACAACCTATATTTTTGACAACAGATTTGTATTGGATTGAAAGCAGACTGGGGAAGGAACGAGTAAAAACTTCCTATTTATGGAAAACAATGATGGATGCAGGAATGATGATGGCAGGCGGTTCGGACTGCCCGGTAGAATCCTATGAACCGTTGAAAGGAATATATGCAGCAGTGACAAGACAGGACTTTAAAGGGTATCCAGAAGGTGGATGGGAGCCAGATGAAAAATTATCGGTCTATGAAGCTGTCTGTTTATTTACAAAGAACATTGCTTACACAACAGGTGACCAGGATGTACTTGGAACAATAGATATAAATAAATATGCAGACATGGTCCTGCTGGACAGCAATCCATTTGAAATAGAAGCAGAAAAAATAAAA
>JAENWI010000346.1 GCA_016650115.1 Peptostreptococcaceae bacterium
AACGTATAAAAACAAGGAAGTTCTTATACGTTTTATTATTTTTTTTGCCGCTGAAAGATAAATGTAAATAAATGGATTATCTTAAAACACTGGTTTCTGCAGTAAAACGTATAAACCAGGGATCAACAAGCAAAACCAGGGGTCGGCCCTCAAAATCCAGTTGATTTTTGAATTATCTAAGAGTATAATACGTTTAGATAAGCATCTAAATAAGTACGATTAGAAAAAATAAGAATAAAGCAACCGCAATTGAGGATATTTTTGTATGGATAAAAGAAAATAGGGAGATATAAAATGAGTTTCCAAAAAACAGCGAAAGCAATTTCTGACCCTACAAGGAGGGAAATACTCAACCTGCTAAAAGCAGGACCAATGACCGCAGGTGATATTGGGGAGCATTTTAAAACCACCGGGGCAACAATGTCGCATCATCTTTCTATTTTAAAAGAGGCAGAATTGATAACTGATGAAAGAAAGGGTAAATATATTTATTATGAATTAAATATGACGGTTTTAGATGAAATTTTGACTTGGATGACTTCTTTAAGGGGGTAGAAAGGATAACAAATGAGAAAAATAAGCACTAAAAGATTAATAGTATGGGTGTTGGCTATAGTTCCATTATTAATAATAGGAATTTTCAACGGTTCTCTTCCAGAGCAAATTCCTATTCACTGGTCATTGGATGGAAGCGTTCAATACGGGAGTCATTTTACTTTATGGATCAATGGGTCAATGGGAATTATATTTGCAATTCTTTTCCCAATACTGAGAAAAATTGACCCGAGAAGCAAAAATTACGATAAATTCGGGAAATATTATGATGAGTTTCAAATTTTCATGATGCTGTTTTTTATAGCACTGACATCGGTCATTGTATCGGAAAGTTTAAATCCAGGTAGAATAAACGTAGAGATGGTGATAGTATTACTTGTGGGGATATTATTTACAATTATCGGAAATATGATGCCAAAGTTTAAAAACAACTTTTTTATTGGTATCAGAACGCCATGGACTCTTGCTAATGAAGAGGTTTGGAATAGGACCCACAGACTGGGCGGGATTATGTGGTTTTTTGGAGGGCTTGCCATTATTGCAGCAGCCATTATTCTAAACAGCGGTGCTTTATTTACGGTTGTCATGGTAGTTACATTGACAATCAGTATCGTTCCAACTTTCATGTCATATTTCTGGTTTAGAGAAATTAAAAAATAAAGGAGCAAAGTATGTTATTTGACAGCCATACACATATAAATAACGAGGATTATACTGAAATAGAGCGCGAAGACCTTGCTCAGAAGATAGAAGCCTCTAAGGTTTCTTATGTAATAGATGTGGGTTTTGACCTTTCCAGTTCGATGATGGCGGTTAAACATTCGGAAAAATATTCCTGGTGCTACGCGGCGGTAGGATGTCACCCGCATGAGGCCAGAAAGATGGATATGGAACAGCTTGCCATGTTTAAAGGGTTGGCGAAAAAAGAGAAGGTAAAAGCTATCGGTGAAATTGGTCTGGATTACTTTAGAAATCATTCTTCGAAGGAAGAGCAGCAAATATGGTTTCACCATCAAATCCAGCTGGCCAATGAACTTAAAATGCCAATTATTATTCATGATCGGGACGCCAACCAGGATGTTCTGGAGATTTTAAAGGAAGAGGACGCATTTTCAAAAGAAAGATGCAGTTGGTTTCC
>JAENWI010000358.1 GCA_016650115.1 Peptostreptococcaceae bacterium
AAATTAAGGAAAGAAGGATATATTTCGTATAAAAATCAAGGAGCTGGTGTTGTCTGGTATTTAAAAATATAAGTTATATATGACGTAGTCATGCAAAATCAATCATATATTAGCAGTGGCGCGCAGATAATAAATTTAGTTGATGGGTAGTTGATAGATAAATTGAAAAATAGAACAGACTGGTATTTTCAACGACCAAAGATTTGGAGGTCTTCATGATTAACTTACCCCAAAACGACAAACTAGATGTTCGCATTCTCGAAAAAGTATTGAGCGACCAGTATATTACGCTAAGCTATAAATTGTTCTGGTTTAAGAGTATTCTTCAGTTTGTTGTACTTGGCAAGAAAAAATTGAAATTTGAAGAGCTGGTCAATGATATGATTGCCACGGCCTGGTATATGGTGGCGGAATACAAGCTGAACCTGGGATATAAGGATACACTGCAAAAGATTGTATTGCATATTAGTCAGAAGTATGGCATTTCTTCCAGTGAGCCTAAAAAGAAGATTATTGAATTTCTTTAAGGGATGGAGGATCCGGAACTGATTGCCATGGTGCATCTCAGCTAGGGCCTGGTGGCGCACTTTGGACGGGTGGAGCAGGCAGGGGAAGGGTTTTAAGGGGATTTATCTTATTTTGCATCCTTGACAACTGTCCTGACGCATAGGGCAAACGCTGATACCCCGATACGGGGCAATACAATAAAATTCAACGAAACGCGGCCAATTTAGAAAACGGCCGCATTTCATTGAAAAATGAAATCCAAAGACGGAAACGGAAAAAATATAAAGAGCATGTTTACATATGTTCTTTAAAAGCGTATAATTAAAGAACGAAAGTAATTTGGTTAAAGGGGGTGATTTCATGGATTCAAAATTTCTAATAATTAAAAAAGTAGCAGAAAATTCAGAGGGTGTTATTACAACAAAGCAGATAGAAGATGCTGGATTAAGCAGGACAGTTATAAAAAATTATGTGGATCAAGAATTATTGATCCGAGAATCCCATGGAATTTATACATTATCTACAGATTTTGTAGATGATTATAAACTTCTACAAAAGCGAAGTGGAAAGATCATTTTTTCTTATGGCACTGCGCTTTATTTACATGGAATGTCTGATCGAGTGCCTCATATATTAGATGTATCTGTTCCTCAAGGTTACAATGTTTCGAGAATTAAAAAAGATCATCCCGATTTTCGATTTCACTATGTTAAGAAAGAATTATGGCATTTAGGAATTATAAAGATACTGACACCTATGGGAGCAGAGGTAAAGGTATATGACAAAGAACGCTGTATTTGTGATTTAATTAATAGCAAAAAAGAAATGGATATGCAACTATATGTTCATGCGATAAAAGAATATTTCAGTTCTGGTGGTAATGTTAGAAAAATACTCCAATATGGGAAAGCATTCGGAATTGAAGATAAAATTCGAACTTATATGGAAGTACTCATTTAAATACAGAAGGAGGAATACAGATGACACCAGAACAGCTGAAAGGCACAATACGCAATATAGCAAAGAATAAAAACTTAAAGCCACAAGAAGTGCTACAGATGTATTTGTTCGAAAGAATTTTGGAAAGATTATCCTTGTCAAAATACAAAGACAATTTCGTATTAAAAGGTGGTCTT
>JAENWI010000283.1 GCA_016650115.1 Peptostreptococcaceae bacterium
ATCTTTATTGCGCCACCAACACCAGAAGACCCGTAACCATGCACTAAAATCACAGCTTTATATCCTGCTCCCTTTGCTGTTGAAAGTTCATTCACAAGTTTTTTCATGGCGACATCAACCGTTGGGTTACCTCTTTCAAGGTTTACTTCTTTAACTTTTACAGCACCCATATATAATACCTCTCTTCTTTTGCAACTAGTATATTATAACACAGTTTATTTATCCTTTTAACACTTTTTTTAATATATTGAGTCCCTGTTCCAGTTGCTCCCAACTAATGTTTAGTGGCGGAAGCAGTCTGACCTTTTCTTTTGCAGTTAGAACTATAAGCCCTTCCTGAAGACATGTTTCTGCAATCTCTTTTGCAGATTTTGTTTTATGTTTGATTCCAATCATCAATCCCAAACCCGAAACAAACTCTACCTCATCCATTTCAAGTAACTCTTTTCTGATGTATTCGCTCTTTTCATTAATTTCTGCAAGCATTTTTTCATCCAGTGACTCTAAAATATATGCCGCACCCGCACACACAATAAGATTCCCCCCAAACGTGGTGCCGTGATCACCAAAAGTCAAAACGTTTTCTGTTTTTTCATTGAATATAACTGCACCAACAGGAAGCCCGCCACCAAGTCCCTTGGCAACTGTAACCAAATCCGGTTGAATATTAAATTGTTCAAATGCAAAAAATGTACCCGTTCTTCCAATCCCTGTCTGGATTTCATCGACAATCAATAATATGTCTTTTTCTTTACATATGCTGACAATAGTATCCACATACACATGATCAAGAGAATTCACGCCGCCTTCTCCCTGGATAAGTTCAATCATGATGGCACAGGTGTTATCAGATATTGTTCGTTCCAGTTCTGCAATGTTATTCGGCTCAACGTAGAAAAACCCTTCCGAAAATGGGTGAAAGAATTGATGATATTCTTCTTGTCCTGTTGCAGTAATAGTTGTCATTGTCCTTCCATGGAAGGAGTTTTTCAGTGTGATGATTTCATTTCTATGCTGCCCGTATTTTTCATTACTGTATTTCCTGACAGTTTTAATGGCACATTCATTTGCCTCAGCCCCCGAATTTGCGAAAAAAACCTTGCTCATATTTGATTTTTCAACCAAAAGCCTGGCAACCTTAACTGCAGGCTCAGTGTAATACAGATTTGAAGTATGCTGAAGCTTACATGCCTGATCAGTTATCGCTTTCACCCATCCTTCGTCAGAAAATCCAAAACTGTTCACTCCGATTCCTGAGGAAAAATCAATGTATTCGTTTCCCTCTAAATCTTTTACACCTGCTTGACTACCCTCTGAAAGGCATAAATCACTCCTTTTGTAGGTTCCAACAATGTACTTTTCATCCTGGTTTTTCAATAGTTCTGCTTTTGTTTTTTTCATTTTAGTATGCCTTTCTAATTCTTAATCTTTTTAATTTTTTACGTCATTCTAACTTTTAGATCTTTCTAATTCTTATGAAACATCGTTCCAATTCCTTCGTTTGAAAACAACTCAATCAATATGGAATGCTCCATTCTTCCGTCGATGATAATCGCTTCTTTGACTCCCTGCTTAATTGCCTCAACGCAGCTTTCAACTTTAGGCACCATGCCTCCAACAATAATTCGTTTTTCAATAAGGCCAGGGATTTCCGAAATATTTACCGAGTTCATCAAGGAATCATCATTATCTTTTTCCCTTAAAAGGCCACTGGTATCTGTCATGGTAATCAGTTTTTTGGCTTTTAATGCGCCCGCGATTGCGGCGGCGGCAGTATCTGCATTAATGTTGTAAACTTGCCCCTTTTCATCTGTTCCAACGGTTGCAATTATTGGGATATATCCATTATCCAGTGCCATCATAATCGGTTCGATATTCACACTTTTTATGTCTCCTACATAGCCAAGGTCATCGTCACAGACAAGCTTTTCTACGGTCAGCATATTACCATCGCTCCCGCTCATGCCAATTCCCTTTCCGCCGTTCTGGTGAATGAGAGATACAAGCTGTTTGTTGACTTTGCCGGCAAGGACCATTTGCACAATTTCGGAGGTGTCTTCATCAGTATATCTAAGTCCATTGATAAACTTGGCTTCCATGGACAGCTTTTTCAGCATCTGCTCAATTTCA
>JAENWI010000020.1 GCA_016650115.1 Peptostreptococcaceae bacterium
AAGCAAATTTCAATTCGTCTCGTTTTGGAATCATGTTGATTCCATACGGTTCTATTTAAAGATCCGTTTGACTAAAATTCTACACTATGAAGTTTTCAAGGTTCATCGGACATTCTCGCTCCCTGCAAAAGCAGTTTGTTTGTCTGTCCTGCGCTCGGTCTTTGTAGTGACGGAACAATTAATATCTTACCATCGCATCCCTATAATGTCAACAACTTTTTGGGTTTTAATTAAAACTTTTTTCACCCTTTTCCTTCGGAATCTGCACTCTTCAGGCTTTTTTATTTGTCTTCACTGTTTTGCGACAGCTTTATTATAATACCAAAGTTCTTATGGTTGTGTCAACAGTTTTCTCAAACTATTTCAAGATTTTTTTGTGGCTTGTGCAAACCCCAAAGCAAATAAAGGATTACACCAGTCAAATTATATAAAGCGAAAAACAAGTACACCGCTCCCACATCATACTTATCAAGTATAATTCCTCCAAAAAGCTGACAAATTATTGTGCTGACATTACAACTGATGCAGTAATAAACAGATAATGCCATACCAAGCAATCTTGTTTCTACCAGTTTAGATATATATCTTACAAATTCAACCAGTACTATTCCATTCACCATTCCTTGCAGAAAAAAAGTGAATATCAGCACTTCATTTGAGGGTACAGTGCTGTATAATAAATATCTGAATACAGATATTATCATGGATATCAATATAGTTCTTTCAAGAGTGAATTTAGCAGCGAGTTTGTCGGACCACGCCATAAAAAAAGCTTCACTTCCTACCATAAGTAAAAACGCTATGCCTATTCCCGCCAACAGACCTCCACCAGCAACATACAAAAATCCAAAATAAGTATTATTAGCTACATTTGTTCCGCTAACAAAAAAAGCGCTTATTATAAGAAGAACGAATTTTTTATTAACAATCAATTCTCTGTACTTGCCTTTATCTGTAATGCTGGCAATTTTAGATGTTTCCAACTCGTTAATGATATGCTTCTGTTTATTAATAATAATAATTGAACCCACCATAACGGCTGCAATTACATATCCAAATGAATATAGATAGAAAATGGATTCTAATCCCATAAGAGATACAACCATACTAGCTATTAAATTCCCTCCAGCAAAACCTATCGCTCCCCATTTTCTAATGGCGCCAAAAAGTTGATCATCTTCAAGCGTCATAGCATCCTGCAATGCAAGAACTGGTGACTGAAAAAAATATAATACTCCAAAAATTGCTAAAAACAACAAATATGTGTTTATAAATGCTAAAGAAACCGAAATGATGGCAGTAGCCAGACATAAAATAAGTATTACTTGTTTCTTATTTCTACTGTTATTATAGATATCTCCCCAAAATATGGACGCAAAAATAGCCACTCCCGTCCCCGTGGCCATAATGGATCCGATTTCCGCACCGGAAAACCCTATTTTATCCAAGTACTGACCAATTAACGGAAGCATCATTCCCATTGCTCCATAGGTGAATGCATATACTCCAACATAATTGTAATACTGCTTTTTCATTAAATCTCCTTTGATTGTGCTAGAAAATATTATAGCACATCGTATTTGCTTATACAATATTTTGGGATTTTCTATTGTTTTTTTTTAAATTTATGTTATTCTAAATTTTAGACATTAAATATAAGGGGGTGAAAAAAATAATTGATTAACAAATTAAAATTACATGGATTTAACAATTTGACGAAGACTTTAAGTTTTAATCTCTATGATATTTGCTATACAAAAACCATTGAGGATAGAAAAGCTTACATTGAATATATTGATGAAGAGTATAAAGCTCCCAAGTTAACGGAGATCCTTCAAAAGGTCACAAATATAATAGGTGCTAAAATTTTAAACATAGCAGTTCAGGACTATGATCCTCAAGGTGCAAGTGTAACAATTCTAATCTGTGAAGAAAGCAGTCCGCCAAAATCTGGAGTCTACGAATACGAACTCAATAATCCTTGTATTGTAGGTCACTTAGACAAGAGTCACATTACTGTTCACACATATCCTGAATATCACCCGGATAATGGTGTTTGCACCTTCAGAGCAGACATAGACGTTTCAACCTGCGGAGAGATTTCCCCACTGATGGCATTAAACTATTTAATAGGAAGTTTTGATGCAGATATTATTACAATGGATTACAAGGTTCGTGGATTTGCTAGAGATTACACCGGCAAAAAGCTTTTTATCGATCATGATATTTCTTCAATTCAAAATTATATTAATAAGGAATTCATAGACATATACCAGATGATTGATGTTAGTGTTTATCAGGAAAATATTTTCCATACAAAATGTAAAGTAAAAGAATTCAATTTAGATACATATTTGTTTAATTTAAATTCAGAAGAATTAAGTAAACCTGAAATAGTTCAAATTTCAGGAAGACTTAAAAAAGAAATCGATGAAATTTTCTATGGTACAAATTTACCAGAAATATTCTGATAATGAAAGGAGATTAAAATGCTTACAAAAGCAAATGACATGTGGTACTCAGAATACCATGATTACGATGTTAAATTTTCAACCGAAATTACCGAGGTTTTCCTTCAGGAACAGACACCTTTTCAATACCTCCAAATGCTTAAAAGTGATACCTTCGGTACTTTTATGACTTTAGACGGTTATATCCAGTTAACTGAAATGGATGAATTTGTATATCATGATATGATAAGTCACCCAGCGCTGGCGGTAAACCCTTCCATAAAACGGGTTCTTATAATTGGCGGCGGTGATGGTGGTACTGCAAGGGAAGTTGCCAGATACAAACATATTTCGAAACTTGATATGGTTGAAATAGATGGGGCTGTTGTTGATGCATGTATAAAATATATGCCTACCACATCCTCAGTATTAACGAATGAACCCAGATTAAATCTTATTATTGGAGATGGTCTGGCTTTCGTAAGAGATGCTCCTGACAATTCATATGATTTGATTCTTGTGGATTCAACGGATCCATTTGGTCCGGGAGAAGATTTGTTTACTGTGGAATTTTACAAAAACTGCAGCCGGGTATTAAGTGAGGACGGCATACTGATTAATCAGCATGAAGGTGCTTTTTATGAAGGGGATGTTCTTCAAATGAAAAAAGCACATACTAAGATTAAAGAAGTTTTCACTATTGCCAGAGTGTATGGCTTCAATATCCCTACTTATGCTTCGGGTTACTGGTATTTTGGATTTGCTTCAAAAAAATACGACCCCATTTCAGATTTAAAGGCTGACAAGTGGGCAGAATTCGGTTTAGATACAAAGTATTATAATACTGAATTACATAAAGGAGCGTTTGCTCTTCCAAATTATGTCAAGAAAATTTTAGAATCCGTATAAATCCATTAAAAACTAAATATATTATTAATTAAGTAGAGTAAGTATTATGCGTTAAGTGTCATAGGATGGGATGTTGCCTTTGAACGAAGAACTAAGTTTGCGTTGTAATACTGCGTCCACTACTACATTGAAGACAAGAGCTCTTATCTCTAGTGTAGTACTATTGAAAGGAGTTTTTCTATGAAAAACAATTCGAAAGTTACAAGGCTGATTACTATTGGCTTATTTATTGCCCTGGAAATCATTCTAACCAGATTTTTATCAATTAATACACCCTTTATTAGAATCGGTTTTGGGTTCCTGCCTGTAGCTATGCTGGGTATCATGTATGGACCTTGCAGCAATAACCATGATCCCTGCAAGAATAATTAAAAGTATCGTGATGCTTTGTATACAGACGGCAATCATTCCAATTGTATGGAATAAATATTTAAAAAATATTATTAAAAACAAATAACCTGGTGCGGCTACTCAATGATTTCATACATTGTGGCCGCATCTTCTTTTTTGCTTGATTCCGATAAGCTGACAACTTTTGCAGTGATGATGCTGTTCCCAAACTTTATTTGAATAACATCACCAATTTTCACTTCTGTGCCAGGTTTTGCAAGTTTTTCATTCACGGTAATTCGATCCTGTTCACAGGCTTCTTTAGCGATAGTCCTTCGCTTAATTAGTCTTGAGTTCTTTAAAAATTTATCAATCCTCATTTGGTCCTCTTTTCAATAAAAAAAATAGGGCAACATCAGTTGCCCTTTAATTCACTCATCTTATTTGTTTACAGCATCCTTAAGAGCTTTTCCTGCTTTGAAAACAGGAGCCTTTGCAGCCGCAATCTTAATAACTTCCTCTGGCTTTCTTGGGTTTCTTCCCTGTCTTGCTTTTCTCTGACGAGTTTCGAAAGTACCAAATCCAATAAGTTGAACTTTATCGCCATTAACTAGCGCACCTTCGATACTTGCAACAAATGCATTTACCGCAACTTCAGCGTCTTTTTTTGTGAATCCAGTTTTTTCTGCTACACTTGTGATTAGTTCTGCTTTATTCATGAATATAACCTCCTCAAAATAATTGTGATAATAACTTAGCAATTAACTCTGCTTTATATTTTCTATAGTCATTCTCGCATTTTTCAACACTTTTGTCAACAGCTTTTCTAAGAAAAAAGTCAACTAAACCCTTATTTTTCAATTATTTTTCGTTTTTTTGAATTTTCTGACCACCTTCATTATTTTTTCTCCTTTTGGCAAACTCAGCACTTCCTCAGTTGTTATGGATTTTGTTGCAAACAACATTATAAAGTAAACAATGCCCGCTACTAAAACTGTAATTAAAGTTGCTAAATTATTACCCAAATATGGAACGGTTAGTTTAAACAGCAAAAAGGTAGTAGCTGCCATGACCAGCCCGGCATAAACAGGTTTCAACAAGGTAATTTTAAAATCAAATTTAATATCTACATGTTTCCTTATTGATAAATAGTTTAAAATAGTTGCAATAAGATATGCTGCAACAGTTCCAACGGCTGCACCCTTCACATTTATTCCTGGGATGCCGATTAATATAAAACTGATTACAACCTTTGCAACTGCACCGATAAACAAATTTCTCACCGGCAGTATCTGCTTGCCTATGCCTTGCAAAACTCCCGTCATTGTCTGGAAAGTAGAAAGGAATATAACTCCTATTGCCATAATAAAAAGACATGGTGCCGCAGCTATGGCACTCTCCCTTTGCATTGGGTAAAGAAGAATCATGATGGGTTCTGCCAATATCATTAGACCAAAGGTGCATGGCAAACCGATAATTATGGATGTACGCATACCAAGTTGTGCATTATAGCTTAAAAATTCCATATCTTTTTTCTTGAATGCAGAAGAAATTGCTGGAACAAGACTCATAGCCACTGCCATTGTAAGAACCTGAGGCAGATTAATCAATGGCGCCGCCATACCTGTGAGCTGCCCGTACATGGCGTTTGCCTGCTCAAGTGACCATCCGGTGCTTTGCAACCTTCGCATCACTATAGTGACATCAATCGTGTTCATAATAGGCATGATTGCCGCACCAATTGTAACCGGTACTGCGATGGAAAGAAGTCTGCGTAGAATAACCTTCGTGCTTTCAGTAATTTGATCTCTAGTATTTTCAATATTTCCTGAATAACTTTTCTTTTTTCCTTTATAAATAATGGCTATAGTGATAATACAGGCCACTGCTCCAGCAGTGGCACCAAAAGATGCGCCTGCGGCGGCATATTCTTTTCCATATTTAACAAGAATATAAGCCAGGGTTAATCCCATAATGACTCTAAAGAATTGTTCTACAATTTGAGATTTAGCTGTAGGCTTCATATCCTGCATCCCTTGGAAATAACCTCTATAGGCCGCGGCCATAGGGAGAAATAATAGAGCAGGTGCAATTGCCATCATTGCATATTTTGCACCAACATTACCCATCCCTGTCACCAGAATATCTGCGCCGAAAAAACATATGGCGGATGAAATTAGTCCTATGCTAAAAAGGAGTATAAACGAAACTCTGAAAACCTTATGCGCTTCATAGTAATTACCTACGGCCATGCTTTCAGATACCATTTTAGATATGGCAATAGGTGTCCCTGAAACTGCAAGTGTCAGGAATAGAACGTATATTGGATAGGCTGTCTGATAATAACCCATACCCTCAGCACCGATTAAATTACCCAAAGGTATTCTAAAAAAAGCGCCCATTATTTTTATTATGATACCTGCAGCGCCTAATATTACGGCTCCCTGCATAAATGACTTCTTTCCCATTATGCCTCCAACTGACTATAGCTGTTTTAAAATTCCCTCTGCTGCTTTTTCTGCTTCATACATGGTTTTTTCAATATCTATTGTTTTGTATTCTCCATTTTCATAGAGAACTTTGCCATCTGCCATTGTCAAAACTACGTCGCTCCCAGATGCTGAATAGACTAAATTATTTATCAAATTATGGGCAGGCTTCATTTGCGGCTGATTAATATCCAAAACAATTAAATCCGCCTTATTTCCAACCTTTAATTTTCCGCAATCTGTTCTTCCTTGACCAATTGCTCCACCAACTGTTGCTGCTCTGATAGCCTCTACCGGTGTCACTGCTGTTGGATCACCATATTTCTCTTTAGACGAGATTGCAAATACTTTAATTTCCTCAATAAAATTTAAGCTGTTGTTACTGGCAACGCTGTCTGTCCCGATCGCTACATTTATATTATTTTTTAATAGTTTTGGCACATTGCAGACGCCACTTGCCAGTTTAAGGTTACTGATTGGATTGCTTGCTACGGTAATCCCTTTTTCTTTCAATATTTGGAAATCTTCCCCTTCGATCCAAACACAATGAGCTGCTGTTGCATTGGTTTCAAATAAACCCAGACTATTCAGGTAGGCAACAGGGGTAAGACCCTTATTTCGTTCCTTGCAAGCCTCATGCTCAAACTTTGTCTCAGATACATGGACATGCATATTCGCACCAATTTCTTTTGTATATTCCGCCAGTTGCATAACTGTTTTAGGATTTGATGTATATTCGGCGTGAAGACTCATGTCCACTTTAATTTTACCTGAACCTGCCTGATTATAGTTCTCAAAAGTATATTTCATTTCTTTGAAACTATCCAAGTCTTTTAAATCAGCGTCCGTGAAGTTTGTGACACCTCTTCCCATGTTGTTTTTACAACCCGCTTCAAGTACAGCTTGAATCATATCGTCACAAAAATAATACATGTCCGTTGATGATACTATGCCAAATCTGATTGATTCAGCCATAGCAAGCATAGTCCCCCAGTAAACAGCATTACTGTCAAGTTTTGTCTCGAAGGGGAATATTTTCTTTTCAAGCCATTCCTGCAATGCTAAGTTTTCTGCATATCCTCTCATTAACGTCATTGCTGAGTGTGCATGGGCATTATAAAACCCACTCATCAGTAATTTGCCTTTCCCATCATAAACAGTTCCAAAATCTTTTTCCGGCATTTTATTGTCTATAAGTGTAATCTCTGCCCCTTCAATACCTACATACATGTTGTTCTTTTGCACGATGTTTTCATCAATAATTGTGATATTTTTAAACAGCATATTATTTTTCCCCTAATTTCCTAAACTTATTTGGTATTTCATGAATTGACCATATCTCTTCAAGCTTTGTTTCGTTTAATTTGATATATTATTATAGCATACTCTCCAGCAATTGAACAACTTCAGCAAGTTTATTCTGTCCTTTCAGTGAATATCTGATAAATGGCTTAACCCCCCCATGAATAAATAATCTTTGTCCATATTTACCAACAAGCCTACCCAGCATTTCTGCTTTCAGAGGATTTGATGCGGCAAAATCAAAAATGACTTTTGCAATTTCCTCATGAACTCTGGTAATGCAAAGTTTTTCCGATAAAGAACGGATTCTTGATATTTTGATTAAATTTAATGTTTCAATAGGGACATCGCCAAATCTATCCATCATTTCATCAATTATATCATCTTCATCCTGTTCTGACGCAACCGATGCAATTTTCTTGTACATTTGCAGTTTTAGCATTTCATCAGAAATATAACGATCAGGAATAAACGCTGTTGACATTAATTCAACCGTTGTCTCTTCCTTGTCAGGGTTCACGATTTCTCCACCCAGTGCTCTTATTGCATCATCTATCAGTTTACAATACAGCTCATAACCTATCATGACCATATGTCCATGTTGTTCAGTTCCCAGGAGATTCCCTGCTCCTCTAATTTCCAAATCTTTCATAGCTATTTTAAAGCCTGCGCCAAATTCTGTAAATTCTTTTATAGCTCTAAGTCTTTTTTCAGCCACCTCAGACAATATCTTATCTTTCTGGTGCATCAGATAAGCATACGCCATTCTATTGGATCTGCCTACCCTTCCTCTCAGCTGATATAACTGAGACAGCCCCATCTTGTCTGCATCCAGTATGATAATCGTGTTAGCATTAGGTATATCTATTCCTGATTCAATGATCGTCGTTGCAATAAGAACATTTGATTCATTATTAATAAATGATATCATTACATCCTCAAGCTCTCCTTCATTCATTTGACCATGACCTATGGCTACTCGTGCTTCTGGTACTAATTTGGCAATCATGGCTGCAATTTTATGAATTCCTCTCACTCTATTGTAAACAACAAAAACTTGGCCACCTCTATCGAGTTCTCTTTCGACAGCTTCTCTGATCAACTCTTCTTCCTGTTCCAGCACGTATGTCTGAACCGGATATCTTTCCTCAGGCGGTTCTTCAATCAGACTCATATCTCTGATTCCAACCAGTGACATATGCAGAGTTCTTGGTATTGGAGTTGCTGACATGGATAAAACATCAACATTCCTGCGTAGTTCTTTAATTTTTTCTTTATGCTGAACACCGAAACGCTGCTCTTCATCAATAACTAAAAGGCCCAAATCTTTGAATATTATATCTTTTGAGAGAAGTCTGTGAGTTCCAATAATTAGATCAACACTTCCTTTTTCAATTTTTTTAATTATTTCCTTTTGCTGTGCCTCACTTCTGAACCTGCTTAACATTTCAACAGTAAAAGGGAACCTTTCAAACCGTTCTTTTAATGTAGAATAATGCTGATTTGCAAGTATGGTTGTCGGAACAAGAATTGCTGCCTGTTTCCCGTCAGCAACACACTTGAAAAGGGCTCGAGCAGCTACTTCTGTTTTCCCGTAACCCACATCACCGCAAAGTAATCTTTCCATTACAATATCCTTTTCCATATCGCTTTTAATTTCTTCTATGCTGCGTAACTGATCTCCTGTTTCTTCGTATGGAAAGCTGTCTTCAAATTCTCTTTGCCAGATAGTATCTTCAGAAAAAGAATGTCCTTTTTCAAGTTTTCTTGCAGCCGATAATTCCAAAAGTTCTTTTGCCATATTTGCAATGGCTGCTTTTGCTTTTGCTTTTGTAACTTTCCAGTCACCACCAGAAAGTTTATGTATTTTAGGCGGCACACCATCTGCTCCCATATATTTCTGTATCAGGTCCATTTGCTCCACAGGTACATATAAAGAATCTTCTCCCGCATATTTAATTTTCAGATAGTCTTTTTTAATCCCTTGCACTGTTAACTGACTAATCCCGGTAAATTTTCCAATACCATGGTTTTCATGTACTACAAAATCACCACTTCTAAGATCAGAAAAGCTTTGAATTGTCTGACTCTTGGAATCGGTTTTTTTATTTTTCTTTTTAGCATATTTTTGAGTTATAAAAATATCTCCATCAGCAATATAACATAATTTTTCTGCAGGAAATTCCATTCCAGCCGTAAGATTTCCTTGGCGTAGTCTGACAATCTGATCTAATTCCGCCCTGTTTAGAAATTCCTTTAAATTTGTTATTCTCTCTTCTGTAGAACAGGCTATGACTACTTGATAACCGTGTTTAACATATGTTTTAAGTTCTGTCTCTAATAAATCCATCCTTCCATTAAAAACAGGTCCTTGCTTGCTTTGGACATTCTTTAAAAAATCAACTCTTTCAATTCCCTTTACTGCTTTTTGGAACGGTGTAAATAAATATATAACAGGCTTGTTAAGTACTTTCAAAAAATCATTATGCCCAGAGAAAATTTCTGCATCCTTAGGTACCGCATTTCCTCTCTCTAATAATAATTTAAAATCATCATGAATTTCTTTGGTTCTGTTTTCTATCGTTTCATATATTCTATCTGGATCATCAATAAGTAGAATTCCATCCTTGTTCATATAATCCCATAAATATTCCAATTCATCATAAAAATAGTGAAGATAATTTTCAAGCAGCTGCAAATTGGTAGTATTCTCTGCGAATTCCACCAGCTGATCTCTTCTTTTCATTAACTGAAGTTGCCTTTGTTCTTCTCCTTTTTTTTCAGCCTTCTTTATTTCTTTTCCATATACTTCCTTAATATTTTCTATTGCTTTCTCAAATAAGCCATCTTCATTTAGCAGATTTTCCGATGGAAATATTTCAACATATTTTAAATTTTCAAGAGATCTTTGTGTATCAATATCAAAGCTTCTAATGGAATCTATATCTGTATCGAAAAGTTCAACTCTATAAGGATTATCCGAATCTGGAGTGAAAATATCAACAATTCCACCTCTGATACTAAATTCACCTCTTGCTTCTACCAAACCTACCCTTTCATAGCCCATTTTAGATAGTTTAGTCTTTATTTCGTTTATATTCACCTGACTTCCTAAGGTTATTTTTAAAGAATTTTTTTCAAAACTGATATGAGGAGGCATTTTTTTAATGGCAGCTGAAACGGGCGCTACAATAATGCAGTCCCTTCCTGTCCTAAGTTCTTTTAACACCTTAAGTCTTTCCAGCAGCTCATGATGACTCTTAGCCTCATATTTTACAAATATTTCATCTTCAGCCGGGAGAACAAAAATCGGTTTGTCCACAAAAAAAGACAAGTCACTGGCAAGCCTTTTTGCTTTTAAATAAGATGCCGTAATGATAATACACTGGCCTCTGTTTTCATTAATAAGCTCGCCTGCTGCCTTTGCAACCCGTCCTTCTGATACCCCTGATATATTTGTAATGCCTTTATTTAGCATTGTATTCGCCCATAGCTATTTCTATTCCCCTATCAATTATACATGCTGCAGCTTTTGCCGCATTCCTCACAACTTCTTTTATAAGTTTCTTTTCTTCTTTTTCAAAACCGCATAACACAAAATCTTTTAAGTCCATTCTTGCTTCACTTCCAATGCCTATTCTAATTCGTGGAAATTGATCTGATTGTATATCATACAGGATGGACTTCATTCCGTTATGCGTTCCCCCACTCCCTTTTTTCCGAATTCGAAGACTTCCACAAGGAATATCAATGTCATCGTAAATGACAATCAGATTTTCTGGTTCAACTTTATAATATTCAAGTATTTCTCTGACTGAATTTCCGCTTAAATTCATAAAAGTTTGAGGTTTAACTAATAAAACCTTTTGGCCGGAGATGAAACCTTCTCCGACCAAAGCCTTGTGTTTTATTTTATTAACTTTAATATCATATTCTGCGGCAATAAGATCAAGAGCTGCAAAACCAATATTGTGTCTTGTTTTTTCATATCTTTTGCCCGGGTTGCCAAGCCCTACAATTATATACATTCACTTTACCTTCGTCTAATCAAATAGCTTACTGATGGAATCATTTGTAAAAATTCTCATCATCGCTTCCGCAAATAAGGGGGCTACTGACAACAATGTCATTTTATCAATCATTTTTTCATCTGGAATAGGAGCGGTATTTAATAATACAAGTTCTTTGATTGCAGATGACTGAATTCGTTCGATGGCCGGTCCAGATAGAATAGGGTGTGTTGCACAAGCGTAAACTTCTAATGCACCCATATCCTTCAATGCATTTGCTGCGTTAGTTATCGTTCCTGCCGTATCTATCATGTCGTCAACAAGCAAACATGTTTTGCCTTCAATATCACCAATTATATTCATAATTTCCGATTTATTAGGTTCGGGTCTTCTTTTGTCAACAATTGCAATTGGTGCATGTAATGGCTGTGCCATATTCCTAGCTCTTGTCACACTCCCATGATCGGGGGATACTACAACCAAATTATCTAGATTCTTCTGTTTAAAATATTTCACAAGAATCGGAATTCCCAAAAGGTGATCAACTGGGATATCAAAATATCCTTGGATCTGAGATGCATGCAAATCCATTGATACCACTCTGTCTGCTCCAGCCGCTACAAGCAGATTTGCAACCAGTTTTGCTGTAATTGGATCTCTTGCTTTTGTTTTTCTGTCTTGTCTTGCATATCCGTAATATGGAATAACTGCATTAATTCTTCCTGCTGAAGCTCTCTTCATTGCGTCTATCATTATCAACAGCTCCATTAAACTGTTATTTACTGGATTACAGGTTGGCTGAACTATATAAGCGTCCACTCCTCTTACAGTTTCCCATAAATCAACGGAAATTTCACCATCGCTAAATGTATTTACAGATAATTTACCCAAAGGTTTTCCCATTATCGCTGCTATTTCTTCTGCCAGTTTAGTATGTGAATTCCCTGTGAATATTTTATACTCTGCGAACGCCCCACTTTTCATTTATGTGCACCTCTTTCTATCCTACTAAAGTTTATTTACATTTATTAAGCAAGCCTCTCCTAGAGACCCAACCTTCAATTATTCTTGCCTTCGCCCTTGCAACGCAAAGCGACCCCTTTGGAACATCAATAGTAACAGTACTTCCTGCTGCAATGTATGCACCGGCTTCAACTGTAACCGGTGAAATAATATTCGCATTGCAACCTATAAATGCTCCATCTTTCACGATTGAACGATGTTTTTTTGAACCGTCATAATTTACAAACACCACACCACAACCTATATTGACATCTTGGCCTATATCTGAATCTCCTATATAGGATAAATGAGATGCCTTCGAGCCATTTCCCAAATTAGAATTTTTCACTTCTACAAAATCTCCAACCTTACAGTTATCACCAACATTACTGTTTGGTCTTAAATATGCAAATGGCCCAACAGAAGTTTTATCACCCACAACACTGTCAATAATATATGAGCTTTCAATGTTTGTTTCTTTCCCTATCCTGGAATTTACAATTTTCGAACCTTGTCCGATA
Organism: Peptostreptococcaceae bacterium; assembly: GCA_016650115.1. Classification (GTDB taxonomy): domain Bacteria; phylum Bacillota; class Clostridia; order Peptostreptococcales; family Anaerovoracaceae; genus JAENWH01. The sequence continues at coordinate 13,014 of JAENWI010000020.1, forward strand.
TGACAATTTTCTCCTATAACAACATTTCCATCTAATATAACATTGGGATAGATGATTGTCCCTTTTCCAATGATTGTTTTTTTATCAATATAAGCCGTTTTCATGTCAAGAAAATCCACTCCATTGAGCAAATGTCTTTTATTGATTTCCAGTCTCTCTTCTTCCAACTTTAAGTATTCATCATAATTCATAACTACCTCTTATCTCAGAAAACAAATCCAAATTAATATTTTCTGTCATTTTCAATGATTATTTCTGCGACTTTATAAATATCTCCAGCACCCATTGTTATTACAAGATCTTCGCTTTGTGCATTATTAACAACAAAATTTGCGATTTCGTCAAAATTCGCAAAATAGTATACTTCTTTACCTGGATTTTTTCTTTTGATTTCATT
>JAENWI010000498.1 GCA_016650115.1 Peptostreptococcaceae bacterium
AGTTACCCGTCGGTCCTCAGCATCAGCTTGACGACGAATCAATCCCCGCTGTTCAAGTTTGTCCAGAATCCTGGCAGTAGTTGGTTGATCCTTGAAACTTTTTTCAGACAACTCCTTTTGGGAAATACCATCTTGTACCCATAACCATTTAAGCAGTGGCCATTGCTCATGAGTAATATTGTAAGGTTTTAGTGCTTTAGCAAGGTTATTCTTTATTTTTGTGTTAGTTCTAGAAATAATGAACCCTAAATTTTGTTCGAATTGAATTGTAACCCCTCCTCACCTGCAGATAACGATATTGTTGCTACGACAATAGTTGCCATGACAACTATTAATATTTTAAATTTACCATAGATTATAGAGAAAATCAAGCTGAAATTATTAAGTATGGTATGATGACAAATCAAGTATGCTATAATGGTTACAATAGTTAAATTAATGAAAAGGAGAAATACTATGCATTTTCAGCAACTGACCTTGATGGTCAAAAACCTCGAGGAATCTATTGAATTTTATGAAACAATTACGGAACTGACTATTTCTAACCGGTTTAAAGCAGGACCTGGTGAAATCGTATTTTTAAAAAATGGCAGCGGAGAAACTGAAATTGAATTGGTTTGCATGCCTCAGATGGATAAGTTTGAAGGTAAGGGCTTTTTTATTTGCTTCATAACGGATAAGCTGGATGCGATGCATAAGTTTGCGCAGAACAAAGGGCTAAATCCTTCTGATATTCGAAAACCTGATGCCGAAAACCGCTATTTTTATGTCTATGATCCCGATGGAGTATCTGTACAGCTGAAACAAAAACTTTAAGATATTATTTTCAGAATGCCACCTTAAAAGAGGTCACTTTCTTAAACAGTCATTTAAAATATGCAAATTTTGATATGGCATTACTAAAAAATGTTTCAATTATAAAATAATTACCTTTTGTTCTTGTTATATGATAAAATTATTTAATTGTTTATTGAGGGTTAATGTTGAAATGGCAGGTAATGATATGAGAATAGTTAATGTAGATCAGATAAAAGATAAAGTGAAAGAAATTTGTCTAGAGCTCGCTTATAAGGTTAATGATGATTTAAAGGAAGCTTTAGAAGTGGGAGAAAAATCAGAATCCAGTCAGCTTGGAA
>JAENWI010000476.1 GCA_016650115.1 Peptostreptococcaceae bacterium
ACCTGCAGAACCAATCAGCGGATTGATTTTACCACCTGTCGCCATATTAAGAAGTTTCGCAAGAAGCACTCCACCTGCTGTTCCGATTCCAAAGGCTGTAATCCCAAGAATTACAATTTTAATAGTTGCCAGAACCAGGAAGCTAGGCCCCTGAGCAGATGCTCCAACGGCAAGCCCCAGAAGAATAGTTACTATATTAATCATTGCATTCGCTGAAGTATCTGATAATCTAAGGGTTTTGCCGCTCTCTTTAAATAAATTTCCAAGCATCAGCATACCAATAAGTGGTGCTGTTGGCGGAAGAATAAGAACTACGACAATCGTTACAACGATTGGGAAAAGAATCTTTTCTCTCTGTGTTACAAACCTAAGCTGATCCATCTTAATCATTCTTTCCTTCTTGGTTGTAAGAAGTTTCATGATTGGAGGTTGAATAACCGGCACAAGTGCCATATACGAATAAGCCGCAACTGCCACCGCTCCCAGAATATGTGGTGCAAGTTTCTGTGTCAGATAAATAGCTGTCGGACCATCGGCACCTCCTATGATACCAATGGATGCTGCTTCCTGGGCATTAAATCCAAGTAAAATCGCTCCAAATAACGCGAAAAAAATACCCAGCTGCGCTGCAGCTCCAAGTAATAAAGATTTAGGATTTGCAATAAGTGGTCCAAAGTCAGTCATAGCACCAACTCCCAAAAATATCAAGGATGGGAATATGTTTTTCAATTCATAGAAAGTATAAAGCAGGCCGCCTTCACTAAAAATGCCTGATATTGGCAGATTTGAAAGCAACATTCCAAAAGCAATAGGAACAAGTAACAATGGTTCAAATCCCCTGTTTATTGCAAGATACAAAAATAGTACAGACACACAAAGCATAATTACGCTTTTATAATCCAAGTTGGCAATTCCGGTTTCCATAAGGAACTCTTTTATAGCATCAAATATCATTAATTCTCTTCTCCTTCTAATTTGCGATTATATAATGGCGATTGGTCCAATATATATCGGTAAAATATTACCACAAATGGTTTTTTTATACAATAGATTTATTTAATAAATACTGTATACAAAGCGTTTTAGAAGTGGTGTTTCCCATTCAAGTCCTTAGAATAATTACAACCAATTAAAATAAGCATCCAATTGATGTGTCACCACATTTTTCGAATGCTTATTCTTTGTTTACTGATTGCTTTTTTAATGATTTTG
>JAENWI010000140.1 GCA_016650115.1 Peptostreptococcaceae bacterium
CAGATAAATTTATTAATTCCAATACCCATTTCTCTTGCATAATAAGCCGCAAGGATATTACCAAAATTCCCTGTTGGCACGACCACATTCATCTTTTCGCCAGGTTTAATGATGCCCTTTTCAATAAGCTTAATATATGAATATACATAATAAGCAACCTGCGGCACCAGCCTCCCTATATTTATTGAATTTGCAGAAGAAAGTTTAATGCCTTTTTCTGCCAGTTCTTTTGCAAGTTTTTCATCATTGAAAATTTCCTTCACGCCAGTCTGTGCGTCATCAAAATTACCATTGATGGCGTATACCTTTGTGTTTGCACCTTCTTGGGTAACCATCTGTTGTTCCTGGACCTGACTCACTCCCTGATTTGGATAAAACACAACGATTTCAGTTCCCGTAACATCTGCAAACCCTTCAAGCGCCGCCTTACCTGTGTCTCCGGAGGTCGCGGTCAGAATACGTATTTTCTTCTCTTCCTTTTCCTTCTTCAATGCTGTTGTTAATAAATATGGAAGAATTGACAATGCCATATCCTTAAATGCTGCTGTTTTCCCATGATAAAGCTCAAGGAACCATGCACCTCCTGCCTCAACAATTGGCACAATTTCTGTCGCCTCAAATTTTTCGTCATACGCCCCGTCAATACAGGCTTTCATTTCTTCTTCTGTATAATCTGTAAAGAAACTGGAAATGACTGAAAAAGCAATCTCCTGATAAGCCTTCCCTATCATTTCTTCCGGTTTAAACCCTAATTCAGGTATTCTATCTGGAACATACAGACCTTTATCCTCAGCTATACCCTGTATAACCGCCTGTGCTGCGGTTTTTTTATTCACACTGCCTCTTGTGCTGTAATAATTAATCATCTGTTTCTTCTCCTTTTTTCATATGAATCAATTGTAACAAATTATAAGGCTAAATTCAATCACATATCTTGTGAATCCCTTCATTTCAGTGTATAATTTGTATTATTATTCAATGGAGGTTTCGGTATGGGTCAACTAAAACAGCAAATTTTAGATTTGACTAAGGATAATCTTATTGATGAAAAGGCAGCTTATGCCTGGATCATATCTGTAAAAGTAAAAGTTATCATTTAAATTTGAAAGGATAAAATCATTATGAAAAGAAAAATATGTTTTATGTTTATTAATGGAACAATAAGTGAACCCCAAATAATAGTTATGGATCTTGGTCAAGGGGAAATGATTATAGCAGGTGTTGGCAGTTATGAAATGGCTTGCAGAGAAGCTAAGAAACTTGTAGAAGAAGGCGTACTAATGATTGAATTGTGCGGCGGCTTTGGTACTATCGGGCATGCGAAGGTCACTGAGGCCGTTGATGGTAAAATCCAGGTTGGTGTCGTAAGATTTGACAATCATCCAGGATACGACAATATCTCAGGGGATGCAAAATGGCTTCCTAATCAAGATGAAGTTAAAAAATAGCATTGATTTTTGTCCCCTTTGTGCTATAATAGAAAGGTACATGTCCCGTTGGTCAAGTGGTCAAGACATCGCCCTCTCACGGCGGGGTCGGGGGTTCAATTCCCCCACGGGGTACCAAACGAAAACAGCATTCAAATGTTGAAATTTCAACATTTGAATGCTGTTTTTTTATTACATAAAGACCTTCTGTTTCTGGTGGGCGATATTGGGCTCGAACCAACGACTTCCACCTTGTCGAGGTGACACTCTACCATCTGAGTTAATCGTCCATGCTTCCTAACGTTCCTTTTTCATATTTCTAATTACTCCAGACAGCTCCAAAGAAGCCTGCCCTTTTACCAGCCGCCATTTCCAGTTATCTCCAAGCGTTGATGGTGTATTTGTTTTTGTTTCATTTCCAAGCATAAGGTAGTCCTGCATTTGGAAAATCGCAACATTGGCTCTGCTTTTAAACCCAGCTTCCATTATTTTTTTCACCATCTCCACATTTTCTTTGGCATCAAAATACTTTCTTATACAAACACTGACTTCTTCATCGCAACTTGAAACGAAACCTCGCAAGGTATCATTGTCATGGGTGCCTCCATATATTATCGAATTTTTTTTAAGATGAACCGGTAGATTAGGGTTATCAGTTTTACCATCAAATGCAAACATTAATACCTTCATCCCTGGATATCCAGTTTTCTTAAGAATTTTTTTCACTTCTGCCGTTACAACACCAAGGTCCTCTGCAATTATTTTTGAATCTCCAATTTCTTCATTGATTGCATTCAATAAAGCAATCCCCGGCCCCGCCTTGTAAATACCATTTACAGCTGATTCTGCCCCAATAGGTATAGAATAATAACGAACAACACCAATAAAATGATCTATTCTTATAACGTGATAAAGCTTTGCTGAGTGCCTCATTCTGTTGCGCCACCACGAAAAATCATTTTCCAGCATGTATTCCCAGTTAAACAGAGGATTCCCCCAGAACTGGCCGGTCTTTGAAAACCGGTCTGGTGGTACGCCCGCTACCCTGGTTGGTCTATGATTTTCATCCATCTGGAATTCCTCAAAATTTACCCATGCATCTGCACTGTCCATAGCAACATACATTGGAATATCACCAATAATACTGATGCCGTTTTGGTTCGCATGTTTTCTCAGTTTTTCCCATTGAACAAGGAATTTGTATTGAGAAAATTTCCAGAAGTCTATCTCTTCTTCCAGTCTTTCTCTATATTTTTCTACAGTTTCAGGATTTCTCAACCGAATATCATCCGGCCATTTAAGCCACTCCAGATTATCAAAACTTTCTTTGACAGCCATAAACAGTGCATAATCCTCAAGCCAAAATCTGTTTTTTCTATAAAAATCCTTGTACCCGGCTTCTGCCCTGTATTTGTTCAAACTATTAGAATAAGCCTTTTTCAACAACTTGAATCTATTCAAATATATCTTTTCGTAATCGATATAGCTTTCATCTTCACACCACTGAATGGCTGAGACTTCTTCCCCTTGAAGCAATCCTTCTTCAATTAAATAATCCAAATCAATAAAATAAGGATTTCCAGCAAAAGCTGAAAAGCTTTGATAAGGGCTGTCTCCATAGCCTGTTGGTCCAATGGGCAAAATCTGCCAGTATTTCAGCCCTGCCTTTTGAAGGAATTCAATAAAATCAAGGGCTGCCTTACCAAAAGTACCAATACCATAATTAGAAGGCAGGCTTGCTACCGGAAGTAACACGCCTGCCCCTTTATCTAATGGTTTTTGCTTTTTTATATCCATCATTTTAAACCTTTTTACTGCTGTATTGTTTTGTGTGAGCTTGCCCCGCACCTTTTTTCCCGCTTGGGTGAGGTCTTCCCTGTCCTTTTCCACCAGAACTGAAATTTCTGCCTGGTGCACTTCTAGGTCTTTGTGCAGGAACCGGGTCCGATTCAAACACTTCCATCGGATATGGCTGCGTTGGTGCCTCAGGTATGTTTTTCCCAATAATTTTTTCAATGTCTCTGATAAACTGCATTTCTTCATACATGCAGAAGCTGATAGCTTTACCCTCTAGTCCAGCTCTTCCCGTACGGCCAATTCGATGTACGTAGGTTTCTGGTATGTTTGGTATATCATAATTGACTACATGGGAAAGTTCATCAATATCGATTCCCCTTGCTGCAATGTCCGTTGCTACCAGAACACGGACTTCTCTCGCCTTAAAGCTTTCAAGTGCTCTGACTCTGGCCGTCTGAGATTTATTGCCATGTATTGCCAGTGCCGGTATTTTCAACCTTACCAGTTCCTTAACGACCTTATCTGCTCCATGCTTTGTTCTGGTAAATACTAATGCTGAATCTATATCTCCAGCCTTTATCAAATCTGCAAGAAGTTTCTGCTTATTGTTTTTATCCAGGAAATAAACCATTTGCTCAATGCTGTCCACAGTGGATGACGCCGGCGCAACTTCTACCCTGATTGGATTGTGCAGAATTGTGTTTATTAATCCATGTACCCCATCAGGCATTGTTGCCGAGAATAACAGATTTTGTCTTTTCTCTGGCAATTTAGCTATGATTCGTTTCACATCGTGTACAAATCCCATGTCTAACATTCGGTCTGCTTCATCCAGAACAAAAATATCAACATTATTCAAATGTACAAGCCCCTGATTATAAAGGTCAATCAACCGACCTGGTGTTGCAACAACGATGTCTACTCCCTTTTTCAATTTATCAACCTGAGGTTTTTGAGAAACTCCTCCAAAAATAGCAAGCGCCTTCAATCTTAAATGTATTCCATAAGCATGAAAACTTTCTTCTATTTGTAATGCAAGTTCTCTCGTCGGGGTTAATATTAGTGCACGAATAGGTGTATATCCTTCTTTTTTTTCTTTCACTATTTTCTGCAGTATAGGTATTGCAAAAGCTGCCGTTTTTCCTGTTCCCGTTTGTGCGCAACCCAGCAAATCTCTTCCTGCGAATAAATGTGGTATTGCCTGTTCTTGAATTGGGGACGGTTCTGTGTACCCTTCTTCTTCAAGGGCTTTTAGTATAGGGTCAATAATCCCCAAATCTTTAAAATCCATTTTTGTTTTCCTTTAATGCTGC
>JAENWI010000192.1 GCA_016650115.1 Peptostreptococcaceae bacterium
CAGAATCATACCGGTGTAATGAACAGGATCCTTCGTAGTTGAGAATGGAGGAGCATAGGCCAAATCAATATGAAACAGCTCATCAACAGTCGCTTTATAAGTAATAAGCGTCGCAAAAATATCTATTCGTTTATCGACACCCTTCGTTCCAATAATCTGAACTCCCAACAACCGCTTGGTTTTTCTGTCAGCAATGGCTTTAATGACCATTTCTTCTCCGTGATAGTAAACTGGCTTGTCAGGTTTAATATTATGACTTATTTCAATATCATACCCTTCCTTCATAGCTTCCTTCTCGGAAAGGCCTGTACTGGCAATCGTTAAATCAAATAATTTAAAAATTCCCGTTCCGAGATTCCCTTTATAGGTTAAATCTCCTCCCGTTAGAGTATCTCCAGCAATTCTTCCCGTTTTATTTGCCGTTGACCCTAGCGGTCTGTAAACAGGCTTCCCTGTAATAGCTGAAAAAGTCTCAATACAGTCACCGCAGGCATAAATGTCCTCAATATTTGTCTGCATTCTTTCATTCACTTTGATTCCCCCCGTAATACCTAGGGTGATCCCAGTATTCTTGGCAAGACTAGTGTTTGGACGTACCCCCGTCGCCATGATTACCATGTCGGCTTTCAGAATTTGCCCGTCGCTCAGCAACACAGTGGTTTCATCTATTTTTTGTATGCTCCTTGACTTAAGTATTGAAACGCCTCTTTTAAGTAAATCGTTTTCAAGAAAAGCGGCCATATCCAAATCGAGATTTGGAGTGATTTTGTCAGCAACTTCAATTACTGTAACTTCAATATTTAAACCCGTCAAATTTTCAAGCACTTCAAAACCAATAAATCCAGTTCCTGCAATAACGGCCGTCTTTGGCCGTCTAATTAGGATAAAATCTCTGATGGCAATGGCATTTTGCACATTACGCAGAAAAAATACATGTGACCTTGTAATCCCTTCCACTGTCGGAATGAATGGGGATGCTCCCGTTGCCATGACAAGCTTATCATAATGATCCTCAAAGACTCTGCCCGTTGCCATTTCCTTCACTAACAGCTTTTTAGACTCTGTGATTATTTCTATTACCTCATGCTCCGTTTTAATATCGACATTGTATTTTTTCTTAAAAAAAGAAGTGTCTCTCGGCGTCAGTTCTTTTATTTCTTCAACTTCTCCCCCAATAAAATAAGGCAGGCCACACCCTGAGTAGGATATGTCATGGTCCTTTTCATAAATTGTAATATCTGCAAAATCATCATTTCTTCTAGCTTTAGCGGCAGCAGATGTTCCTGCGGCAACAGCCCCTATTGCAACTATTCTCATATTAGCCTCTTCTTCTCAATTCGATGCGTTGCAACACTTTTATAGGCAGGTCTTATTATTTTACCCTGATTTACCAGTTCTTCAACTCGATGGGCGCTCCATCCGGCTATTCGTGAAACGGCAAATATTGACGTGTATAATTCCATCGGAATATCTAGCATTTTATAAACAAGGCCCGAATAAAAGTCTACATTTGCGCAAACGCCTTTATATATTTTACTGGCTTCGCCAATAACTTTGGGGCCTATTTCTTCAACTTTATTGTAGAGCCTGAACTCAGCCTCGCAACCCTTTTCCTTTGCCAGTTTTCCCACAGAACTCTTTAAAATTTCTGCTCGCGGATCAGAAAGAGAATAGACTGCATGTCCCAATCCATAAATTAATCCTGTTTTATCAAATGCCTCTTTTCGTAATATTGCTCTCAAATAATCAGCAATTTCTTCCTCGTCATCCCAGTTTTTCACATTTTTTTTCATATCATCAAACATCAAAACAACTTTATTATTAGCGCCACCATGCCGTGGACCTTTTAACGATCCAAGTGCAGCGGCTATCACCGAATAAGTGTCTGTTGCAGTTGAAGTGGCCACATGTGTAATAAAGGATGAGTTATTACCTCCACCATGCTCTGCGTGAAGAACTAGGGCCAAATCTAGCAATTTTGCCTCAAGTCTTGTATATTTGCTGTCAGGCCTAAGCATATGAAGAAAATTTTCAGCTGTGCTTAGCCCCGGTAATGGCTTATGTATGGCTAAACTTTCACGACGATGGTAATGCATATATGACTGATAACCATAAACTGCAAGCATCGGGAAGCACGCAATGAGCTGCAAGCTTTGTCTTACAACGTTTTCAATTGAAACATCATCAGCTTGTTCATCCAGGCTGTATAAGACTAAAACTGACCTTGCAAGCATATTAATCATATCTTTACTGGGAGCTGTCATAATATGTTCTTTTACAAAAGTATCAGGCAAAATTCTGTAACCTGAAATCAGCTCATTAAAACCCTTCAATTCTTTCTCATTAGGTCTTTCTCCAAAAAGTAGTAAGTACATGGTCTCTTCGAATCCAAATCGGTCCCCTACAGTAAATCTTTCAACGATATTTTCGATTTCATATCCTCTATAACTAAGTTTTCCTCTAATAGAAACTCTTTCTCCATTAACATATTCATGACCGACAGTATCACCAATTTTTGTTAAGCCTGCCAAAACACCAACACCATTAATGTCACGCAGTCCTTTTTTCACATCATATAAAGTATATAAATCAGGTTCGATCAAACTACTCTTGATCGAATCCTCTGTCAGTTTTTTTAGTAGTTTTATTCTGTTGTTGTCCTTTTTATTTTTTTTGTCCATTCAACTTCTCCTTCTATAAAAGAAAACACCGCAGAAAAAATTCTGCGGCAAATTGTATTTTGGCTTCACCAATAATAAGGTATCAAATGATACTTAATAATACTCCTCCACCGCTTGCGAGATTAGCTGACGGATTCGGGTTGAAAAGTTAACCCTACACAAATTTGTGATTCACCCCAAAAAATGGTTCTCCCGCTCCATAATCGGATTCAACGTAATAATATATTAACACAAAAAACCCATGTGGGCAAGCCCATTATAAGCATCCGACATTGGGCTTGGATTTCACAGAACCCTTGCAATCAGTCATTTAAAAAATCAGTTATCCACAGATGCCTGGGGATAACTGATTTTCCGTTACTTGCTTCTTTACTTGTTTGTTTACTCGCTTCTTTACTCGCTTCTTTA
>JAENWI010000541.1 GCA_016650115.1 Peptostreptococcaceae bacterium
AGAAAAAAAGAGATTAATAATCAAAAGGTGAAATACAGACATAAAGTAAAGTGCCCTGAAAAAGATAAATGGTGGCTTGATTTTAATTGTTATGTAACTAATGTCCCCTGTGAAATATTATCTGTTGAACAAATACATCCGCTGTATAGCTTGAGATGGCAGATTATGCTGATATCGGCATAACGCCCCTTATGCCGATTTTTCTGTTATGCCGATTTTTTTGTTTGGTTATGTCAGAGGCACCGAATTTATCGATGCCTCTGATAATAAATCGGCATAACTTATTTTAACCCACTGAGCTTTTTTAAGATTTCATCATCATCTGCAAATTTGAATGTCACGTCGTCTTTAAACACGGAGTTTTCACTATCTTCTAATTTTTTAGCTGCTTTCCGTTTCATCTCCATTGTTGCTTGCGCATAAATCTGAGTCGTTTCAAGATTACTGTGACCAAGCCACTCTGCAACAAGTGGTAGCGGAACCCCTGCTATATAGAGATGCATGGCCCGCGAATGGCGAAATAAATGAGGGTGCAGATGATTCAATTTAGGATTTATTTTCTTTGCCGATTTTTCATATATCCTCAAAAACCGCTGAACATTATCAGCGGACATCTGTGCTGAGATTCCCTTTCGCACGATATAAAAAAGGTATTCATTCTGTGAGTGTGAAAAATCAGCATGAAAAATCTTAGAGTATTCTTGAAAGAGTCTAACTACATCTTTGGTTATTGGTGTGACTCTATATTTTCGCCCTTTCCCTACTACATGCAGCTCTGCTTCATCGGATTGCTTTATGATAAGATCTTTTACTTTTAGGTCAAGAAGTTCCTGATCTCTGCATCCGCTATCATAAAGAAGTGTAATGAAAAATTTATCCCTGACTCCAGTTTTCTTTGAGATATCGGGTTGTTTAAGAACTTGCTTTACATCTTCAATCGAAAGGTACACCATTTCAGTTTTTCTCGTATCATGAAGGCGTGCGATTTCTATGATGTCATTTAA
>JAENWI010000424.1 GCA_016650115.1 Peptostreptococcaceae bacterium
ACTTTCTGACGATGGGCTTTCCTCCCTTATTTATGGAGAACTATCAGGTACGGTCAAGAGTTCGCGTCAAGTTCGGTTCGATTCGTTGAGTGATTATTTAATTGCAGAACTAAAACGAGTTGGTGTTACCCGTCAATTGCTCTGGAAAGAATATCTCAGTCAAGATTCCGATGGATACGGATACTCGCAGTTTTGTGAAAGGTTAAACCAAATCAAAAGCAGGAGTAACAATACCTTGACGATGCATCTGGAACATGTTGCAGGCGAAAGGATGCAGGTTGACTTTGCCGGCAAGAAACTGTCGTATGTGGACAAAGAAAGCGGTGAGATTACGCAATGTCCAATATTGGTCTGCACTCTTCCATTCAGCAGCTATACCTATGTGGAGGCTTTGGCAAATGCGTCACAACGGAACCTGTACGAATCACTGGGCAGGGCTTTGAGCTATTTGGGTGGCGTGCCTGCAAACGTACTGAGCGACAATATGAAACAGTTCGTAGAGAAAGCCAGCCGTTATGAACCCTGTTTCAACGAAATGGCAGAACAATGGTCGGTGTACTATAACACCACCTTATCAGCGGCCCGAGTGCGCAAACCGAAAGATAAGCCATCGGTCGAAAAAGAAGTCCATATCTCTTACCTGAGGATATTCGCACCTTTGCGCAACGAGGCCTTTCACAGCCTTTCCGAACTCAATTCCCGCATCCGTGAGTGTTTGGCGGTACATAACGCCACGCCCATGCAACGCTATGGATTAAGCCGGAAAGAACGATTTGAACAGAACGAAAGGTTCTTATTGAAACCGTTGCCATTGTCCGAGTTTATTGTCAGGCAGGAAGTCAAAGCAAAGGTTCAGCGCAATTATCATGTTATATTGGGCGAGGACATGCACCAATACAGTGTTCCATATATCCATGTTGGGGAAACGGTTAAAATCGTTTACGATTATACTGAGGTGGAAATCTTCCTGAACATGCGACGAATTGCCCTACACCTCAGGTCTCCCCGCCGAAATGGTTATTCGACCAAAGAAGAACACATGCCTGAAAGCCATCTTCGTTATAAACAAACAAAAGGCTGGGATGCCGATTATTTTATTTCCCAGGCATCAGTCATTGGTGCTAACTCGATTGTAATCTTCAAACGTATACTAACCCGGAACAGGTTTCCGGAACAAACATATAATGCCTGTCTGGGCTTACTTTCCCTAAGAACCTGTTCATAATCTTTTTATCAATATTGCAACAAAAGCCAAAACTACAAACTGAAGGCTATTGTTTATTTTCCTTTCACAATTTTTCCATAACCTCCTACATTTCTCAAGCCAGGCAAATGACCGTTCCACAACCCA
>JAENWI010000319.1 GCA_016650115.1 Peptostreptococcaceae bacterium
ATAGAAACAACTTCTTTGGGAGCTGCTTATCTTGCAGGCCTTGCCGTTGGTTACTGGAAGGACGAAGCGGATATTATTGATAATTGGCACATGGGGAAAGAATTTAAAGTGGAAATGGCTGATTCAACTAGAGAAAAGTTGTTGAAGGGCTGGAAGAGAGCTGTTCGATGCGCTCTTGAGTGGGCGGAGGAAATATGATGAATAATAAGTGTACTTGTGTAGATGTAGCTTTTATAAATGGATCAGTCATTACCATCAACGAGAAAGATGAAATTGCTGAAGCCGTAGGAATTAAAGCAAATAAAATTGTATTTGTCGGATCAACGGAAGACCTGGAAAATATAATTGATCAAGAAACAAAATTAATTGATCTAGAAGGGAAAAGCCTTATTCCGGGTTTTATCGATTCACATTTCCATCCTATTCTGAAGGGATTTTTCGGAGATGATGAAGATGCTTCTATTATTAACACATCCTATGACAATTGCCATTCTATTGCTGATATCTTGAATCTTGTCAGAAAAGCAGCAAAAAAAAGAGGGCCGGGTGCCTGGATTTCCATGATGGGATACGACCAAAACAGTATAATTGAGAAAAGGCATATTACCCTTGAAGAACTAGATCTTGCGGCTCCGGAAAATCCGGTTCAGTGTATGAGAAATTGTGGTCATATCTGCATTTATAACAGCAAGGCGCTTGAAACAATTGGGGTTTTCAATGCAGAGGATGCAAAAAAGTATTCTCATGATGAAATCGTGGTTGAAAATGGCCAGCTCACTGGTATGTTGAAAGACCATACGCATTTTTTGGTATGGAGCAAGGTGATTTACACAGAAGAACAGCAAATCAGAGCGGCTATGAAGTCGAATGACATGCTGTTGAAAAACGGGATTACGTCTGTACATGATGCCGGAGAGTTTCTAACCTTATCATACAAAATTATGCAGAAACTTTGCAAAGAAAGAAAATTCAAACCAAGAGAATACATGATGATTCATGATGTTTATGGAAAAACTTTTGCTATGAAAGAAAACGAGCATATATTTGCTTTGGGACTGATGACCGGTTTTGGTAATGAGTACTTCAGGCTGGGTACCAGCAAATTCATGATTGATGGTGGCACCAGTGGGCCATCCTGTGCCACGAGAGAACCTTACAGCCATGATCATGACATGCCGGGGATACTCGGTTGGGATAGGGAAGAAGTTCGTGAATATATCAGGAAAATTAATGATGCGGATTGTCAGGCAACGGCTCACGCAGTTGGCGATCTGGCCATTGAATTCATGGTTGAGGGTTATGAATATGCATTCCTGACAAACCCAAGACCGGAAGCAAGACATAGAATTGAACATTGTGCCATCACTGATTTAGATCTGATTCAGAGAATGGCAAAAATGAATATCTGTCCTACCTGCAACCCGGGATTTGTTGCCTGGAACGGCAGCAATTACACAAAATACTTCGGCGAGCGGATGAAATACTTTATGGCGCTCAGAACCATGATTGATGAAGGAGTTAATGTGTCAATCGCCAGCGATTCACCTTCTGGTCCTGTTGAACCGATTTCTATCATTGATGCTGCTGTGAACAGGATTGACAGAGGTACAGGAATTCAGACAGATCCAACTCAGGCCATTACGGTACTGGAGGCTATACGGCTGTTTACGCTGAATGGTGCTTACAGCAGTTATGAGGATCAAATAAAAGGAAGCATTGAAACTGGTAAACTGGCTGATCTGGTGGTATTGTCCAAAGATATTTTAAAAACCCCAAAAGAAAGAATCCTGGATATAGAGATCCAGATGACTATGATAGATGGTAAAATCGAATATGAACATCAACTGTGATACAG
>JAENWI010000123.1 GCA_016650115.1 Peptostreptococcaceae bacterium
AATTAATATTTGATATTTGAGTTTAACAATGTTATACTTCAATTAATTCAATAAAAAAATAGGAGGTCTAAATATGAAGGGCTATAAAAGCGACACTATCAGAAACGTTGCACTAGTTGGACATGGAGGGTGTGGAAAAACTACATTCTTGGAGGCTGCACTACTTGCAACAGGCGTTATTAACAGGCTAGGAAAAGTTGAAGACGGAAACACAGTATCTGACTATGACAAGATGGAAATAGAAAAAGGATACTCAATCAGTACTTCGATAGTGCCAGTTGAATATAACAAAGTTAAGATTAATTTTATTGACACTCCCGGGTTTTTTGACTTCGTAGGCGAAGTTAATTCAGCAATGAGAGCTGTCGAAGCAGCAGTTATCTTGGTTGATGCTTCTGCGGGAATCCAGGTAGGGACTGAAAAGGCTTGGAACACATGTAACGAATTTGACGTTCCCAGATTTTTTCTTCTAAGTAAAATTGACAAAGAAAATGTGGATACCGGAAAAGTTGTAGAACAGTTAAAAGAGAAATTTGGTGTTTCAGTAGTTACTTTTGATGACAAAGAGTCATTAAACGAAGCTATCGCAGAAACATCCGAAGAACTACTGGAAAAGTTTTTTTCGGGAGAACCGTTTACAGAAGAGGAATTCAAGACAGGACTGCATAACGGTATTAAATCTGGTGATATAGCACCAATTTTACAAAGCTCATCCATAAAAGGGACAGGTATTAAAGCGGTTATGGATGCAATAATAAAATATATTCCTACTGCTGCTGAACATAAAGATTATATAGGAGTAGATATTAATGGAAATGAAATTATAAGAAAAGTAGATTCTGCGGCACCAGCCTCTGGATTTGTATTTAAAACGATTGCAGATCCATTTCTTGGAAAAATCTCTTTAGTGAAGGTGATTTCAGGCAAATTTAAACCTGGGCAGGAGATATATAACCCTAAATCAGTCAAAATTGAGAAACTGGGAGCCATGTTTTTCTTGAGAGGCAAAACTCAGGGGGACTCATCAGAAGTGGAAGCCGGAGATATCGTTGCTGTGGCAAAACTACAGTTCACACATACCGGAGATACACTTTGCGATAAGGCAAATCAGATAACATATCCGCCAATTAAATTTCCAGAGCCTTCCCTGTATCTGGCAGTAGAACCAAAGGTAAAGGGAGATGACGAGAAAATAAGTACAGGGCTTCACAGACTGATGGAGGAAGACCCTTCATTCAGGCTCGAAAGAAATTCGGAAACTCATCAAACACTATTGGGAGGACAGGGAGAAATTCAAATTGGAATAATCAAGGCGAAACTGAAAGAAAAGTTCTCCACAGAAGTCGTTGCTGTTGAACAAAAAATCGCGTTTAGAGAAACGATTAAAGGGTCTTCAGATGTTCAGGGAAAACACAAAAAGCAATCTGGGGGAGCCGGACAATACGGGGATGTGCATATTAAGTTTTCGCCTTCAAAAGAAGAATTTGAATTCGAAGAAAAACTTTTTGGCGGTTCAATACCAAAGAATTATGTGCCGGCAGTTGAAAAAGGACTGAGAGAATGCACAGAGAAGGGTCCTCTTGCAGGACGCAAGGTTGTAGGTGTGAAGGCGGTTTTGTATGATGGTTCGTACCATGATGTAGATTCAAATGAAATGGCCTTTAAAATCGCAGCATCTCTGGCATTTAAAAAGGGTATTGTGGAAGCGAAACCTTGTTTGCTGGAACCAATTATGCATGTAGAAATATTTGTCCCTGATGATTACATGGGTGATGTTATGGGGGATATGAACAAGAGAAGAGGGAAAATACTCGGTATGGAACCTCAGACCGGCGGCATACAAAAGGTAATGGCAGAAGCTCCTCAAGCAGAGCTGTTTGATTATGCAATTACACTTCGTTCCATGACCCAGGCCCGAGGAAATTTCACGATGAAATTTAATCGTTATGAGGAATTACCAATTCATCAGGCGGAAAAAATCATAGCGAAGCATAAAGCAGAAGAGGAAGCAGGACATTAGGTAAAATTATTTATTAAACGGTTACTTAATAGACAGTTGCTTATTAAATACGGAGGTGGATAGATATATCCACTTCCGTATTTTTTTTTATGATAGACAAAAGGAAAAGCTTTTGTTATATTATACATAAGAACGAATGTTTGCATTAGAATTAATTAAGGGGGGTAGACATATGGTAAAGAAGGCAAAAACTGTTTTTGTATGTCAGGATTGTGGTTTTGAAAGTGCCAAATGGATGGGGCAATGTATTTGCGGGGCATGGAATACGATGATAGAGGAAAAAATCGTCGAAATAAATGAGGATGATTCCAGAAGAAGAGTGGATCCTTTCAGGGAGTTGAAGGCCGTCAGCCTGTCTCAGGTGAAATCCGGCCAGTTTTCCAGAATCGATACAGGCATCGGAGAATTCAACAGAGTTCTTGGGGGTGGACTGGTGAAAGGCTCTCTTGTCCTTATTTCCGGAGAACCGGGTATAGGAAAATCCACATTGATTATTCAAGCGGCCGCTAAAATAGCAGAACAGAATAAAAAGGTTTTGTATGTTACTGGTGAGGAGTCGGAGGAGCAGATTAAAATCAGAACGGATAGGGTTTGTTCAGGGAATCTGGACAATTTGTTTTTGCTTGCTGAAACCAATATTGAAAATATTATTCATGTACAAGAGCAGATGAAACCGGATTTTATGATAATAGATTCTATTCAAACCATGTACTCAGATGGAATAGAATCTGCCCCGGGGAGCGTATCTCAAGTCAGGGCATGCGGAAATTATCTAATGAAGGTTGGAAAAACAAAAAATATTCCAATATTCATTGTGGCTCATGTAACCAAAAATGGTGAACTGGCCGGACCCAAAATCATTGAACATTTAGTAGACTGCGTTCTCAGTTTTACAGGGGAACGAAATCAGGAACTCAGGATTCTGAGATCCATGAAAAATAGATTTGGTACAACCAGTGAAATCGGCGCTTTTGAAATGGAGGAAGCTGGATTGCTGGAAATAGATAATCTTTCGCGAAGCTTTTTGGAAGGAATGGAGGAAGGTGTTGAAGGGGCCGTGGCTACGGCCATATATGAGGGAACCAGACCTTTATTGCTTGAAGTACAGGCATTGACCACCCCGACAAATATTGGCTTTGCCAGAAGGACTGCTGTGGGCGTAGAACTTTCAAGATTAAATATGATATTGGCTGTGCTTGAGAGGAAGACAGGAACATCTTTTATAAATACGGATGTATATGTAAATATTGTGGGTGGATTGAAACCAGAGGGGACTTCAATTGACCTGGCGGTTGCATTGGCTGTTTATTCTTCCCAGAGGGGTATTGTTTGCCCTTCTAGAACCCTGACTATTGGTGAAATTGGGCTGACTGGAGATTTGAGATCTGTTCAGAACATTGATAAAATTATCAGGGAAGCCTCAAGAATGGGCTTTGAAAAAGTAATACTTCCGGAAAAAAACGCCGCTAAGATTAGCGACGCACCCAAAAATCTGAAAATGATAGGGGCTAAAAGTATTCGTGATGCAATCAGAAGTCTTTAACAAAAGCTTATGCTGCAGCAAGATTTATTTTTTTAATTCGAACCAGAACATACTTCCTTTGCCAAGCCGACTCTCGACCCCATATTTACCTGAATGTTGGTTAATGATTTCTTTAACAATAGATAAGCCTAATCCACTTCCTGTTGTAGTTCTTACATGATTTGTACTGGCTTTATAATATCTGTCCCAAATGCTGGCAAGCTCTTTTTTAGAGATTCCCATACCGTGGTCCAGCACCTGGCAACGGATACAATCTGATTTTTCAATAATTGTGATGATTACAGTTTTATCCTCACCGCAGTATTTTACACCATTATTGATCAGGTTGGAAAAAACCTGCAGTATTTTAGCTCTGTCAGCGTAAACTTCAACAGAGACAGGTGCTTCGAAAACGATTTGATAACCCTCATTCTCAACGAGCAGACTATATGAGTCAAGCAGCCCTTTAACAGCGGCTACTAAATCAAAGTTAGATTTTTCAATAGAAAACACGCCAGATTGCATTTTAGACAGAGTAAGCATATCATCAACAAGAAGATCCAACCTGTCCGCCTCATCAATAATTATTTTGATATGTTCCTTTCTTTTTTCCGGATTATCACCTGAAAGATCTCGTATCATCTCAGCATAGGACTTGACCATTGTAAGTGGTGTTCTAAGTTCATGGGATACGTTGGCAATGAGATCCTTCTGTAATAAGTAGGTTTTTTCCAATTCTAGAGAAGTATATGTCAGAGTATCTGCTAAATCAATAATTTCCGAATAATGGCCTCCCTGGAATTTAATTTTGTAATTGCCCTTAGAAAGTTCTCTCGCCGAATTTGTAATACTTCTTATAGGTTGAGAAATTCGGTTTGATAAATAAAATGAAATGATAAAGGCTAAAAGAAGAGAGATCACTGTTACATAAAAAAGCTGATCCCTTAAAATCCCCACAGTTGATTCAACAGGGAATAATGGTGCAAAAATATACAGGATAATGTCTGAGCCGTTTTCCCTATGAAGAAAGGTGGCGTAAGCAAGGGTGTTTGTGCCTGTTGTGGATTCGGGAATGATCAATGAAGAATTAAGGCTGTTGTTGTTTATAAGCTCTTGCTTTACCATTTCCATTTCTTTTATATAACCATAAGGTTTTCTAACTTCAGCATCCACCGGTGAAAAAACGATAGTGCCATCAGATGTTTCTATATGGATATACAAATCGTTTGTAAAGGAAACACTTCTAATGGTTTCAATAAAATCATCCTGCCCGTACTGAGAGGCAATAATAGAAGCAAGTTTCGTGGTTTCTGAGACTTTCATTGCCTGATAGTAATTATTTAAGAAGAAAATCTGTAAAAACCATAAAACTATCATTAAAAAGGCAGCAAAAGAAATAAAATATGCCCAAAGTTTAAAGGTTATGCTTTTTCTGTCAAAATTAAACTTCAAATTTGTATCCTACCCCTCTTAATGTGACGATGAAGTCCCTGTA
>JAENWI010000545.1 GCA_016650115.1 Peptostreptococcaceae bacterium
GAAAATCAATATCAATAGACGCAGCTTTGGTCGTCAATGCCGCTGGAAGGATCCCATCAATAGATGAATTGGATCTGGAACTTGGCAGGGTGGCATTTTCAAAAAAGGGAATTAGCATAAACCGGTATTTACAGAGCACCACAAATCAAAGCGTGTATGCCTGCGGGGATGTTTCAAACAGCGAAGGCTTGCCACTTTCCCCGCTTACCTCTTTGGAAGCAAAAATAGTTTCGGCCAATTTACTCAACCCAAACAAACCTGAGAAAGTTGGGTATCCACCACAAGCCTCGGCAGTATTTACTTTGCCAAACCTGGCTATGGTAGGACTTCTGGAAGAAGAAGCCAAAGAACAGGGATTCGATTTTACGGTTAAACAAAACAAAGTGCCATCCTGGTTTAACGCAAAACGCGTAAATGAATCTTTTTATGCCTTCAAGACTTTGGTAGATAACAAAACGGGACTGATCTTGGGAGCGCATTTGCTGAGCCCGGAAGCCTCAGAGGTAATCAACATTTTCACGCTTGCAATGACCGAAAAAATTCCGGCGAAAAACTTAAAAAACCTGATTTTCGCTTATCCTACCTGGGGAAATGATATTAAGGGGATGGTTTAAACCTGAAATCAAACCAATTATAAAGTTTTTTCCTGTTTTATAAAACCGAACATCTCTATACTATTTTTATCGTTTTTTATCCTATAAATTATTTTGCATCCTTTAAAAATCAATTCACGAATATTTTCATCTTCATAATAAATTGACTTCCGGTTTATAAGGCATCACGCCAATACCCTTAATTAGGTTGGTATATTTTAGAACATTGTGGATTATTTTATAAGAATTGCTATTTTGCTTCGTTCCTTTTTAACCACAAAGT
>JAENWI010000360.1 GCA_016650115.1 Peptostreptococcaceae bacterium
ACTTATGAAGGTTTTTTCGTGAAAAAGGATAACTAGTTATACCCCAAGCCATATTCCTCGTTATCTTCCCAACTTTATCACCGCATTTTTCATACTTTAAGCGTTTCTAGGTGAAAAAGGATAACTATTTTTCAATCGGTTACATACTTTTAGTTTTAATTTGAGGAAAAGTATAATTTTTTACTATTATTCCTCGACATTACCTGTTTTTATGAAAAAGGTTAAAACTTTTTTTAATATAGTGCTCTAAGGAGATAACCAGTTATCCTTTTCTTCAAGATATTGCTCTAAAGCGATAACCGGCTATTCCTAACTAAAAATGATGCCCTGTTTCCCCAACTAAAAATGATGCCCCGCAAAGAACACCATTTTTTCTTTATTTCATTTAGAATCCGAAACAGATATTCTTAATTGCTCTTAATTGCTCTTAATTGCTCTTAATTGCTCTAATATTATATATTCTGCTGTCTTTTAATTTTCTTCGTAGTCGTTTTTATAAACTCCTCTTTCCTGATTACCACATTTTTGGCTCTCTTATAATTCGGCATTTCCTGGTTAACTTCAGAAATAATCTTCTTAATTAAATAATACACCTGATCATCGTCAAAATCCTGCCCGTGGTCTGCATAAATTTCTTCGTAGTTTGGTCTGACCTGGACGCTGACCACCGTATCGTCGTTACCGTCTCCATCCACTCCATAAACCATGCATTCTTCAATATATTTGATTTTCATTAAATGCTTTTCTATTTCTTCAGGGTAAATATTTTTCCCAGTCTTGGTTACAATGATATTTTTCTTTCTTCCGGTAATATACAGCCATCCTTCTTCATCTACAAATCCCAGATCTCCGGTATGGAACCAGCCATCTATTATAACCTCATCCGTTTTTTCCTGCATATTGTAATACCCATGCATCACATTCGGCCCACGATAGATGATTTCGCCGATACCCTCATCATTTTTGTCAACAATGTCAAGTTCTCCATCTGGAATGACCGGACCAACAGAGCCAGACTTTTTATACCTGTTTCCAAAATCTGGTGTTCCTGTGATCAAAGGCGCTGTTTCGGTTAAGCCATATCCCATTACAACTTCAAACCCTAAATCCTGGAACCCTCTGATAACTTTTGGATTAATTGCTGCAGCTCCAGTTACTAACAACCTTAAGTTCCCGCCAAAGCTTTCATAGACTGATTTAAATATTGTTCGGCTTTTATCAATTCCTAAGGCCTTTAAAGTTTTGTTCACTTTAATTGCAATTCTCAATGCCTTATCTTTTCCGGATTTTTTTGCTTGCTTCCAAATTTTATCATAAATGGATTCAAATATAAGCGGGACGCCAACGAGCATGGTGCACTTTGCTTCCTCAAGATTTTTCACAACATATTTCAATCCTTCAAAGAAAGCAATGGAACAGCCCTGAAACAGAAGAACCATGATGCCTATCGTTGACTCAAAGGTATGATGAATCGGTAATATGGATAAGCCTCTATCATCTTGTCTTAAATGTACTATTTTACATGTACTCATTACGTCGGAAGCGATATTTCTATGACTAAGCATAACCGCCTTTGCAGCATCTGTTGTGCCAGAAGTAAATAACAATATTTTGACAGCATC
>JAENWI010000334.1 GCA_016650115.1 Peptostreptococcaceae bacterium
CTGTTCAATTATATTTTTTAACATCTCAAGATTTTTTGTCAGTAAACCCTCATCTATTACATAGCTTGGGGTTGGGATTTCTTTATGTTTCATTCAGTTGCAGCTCCTTAACAATCATTAATCCACCAGCACAGGATTGAAGTCCTCCTGCCATGGAAGTCCCCATGTATTCAATGCATCCATAAACGGATCCGGATCAAATTCTTCAATAGTGAAGACTCCTTCTCCCTTCCAGGTTCCGTTCATAACCAGCATTGCACCGATCATTGCAGGCACCCCTGTTGTATAACTGATTGCCTGAGAACCAACTTCTTTGTAGCATTCCTTATGATCACAGATATTGTATAAATAATACGTCTTATCTTTTCCGTCTTTTTTACCTTTGAAAATACAACCTATATTTGTTTTACCAATAGTTCGTGGACCAAGACTGGATGGATCCGGTAGCACTGCCGCCAGGAATTGAAGAGGAACGATCTGCTTCCCTTCAAATTCAATTGGAACAATGGATGTCATTCCTGTGTTTTCCAGACATTTCAAATGGGTAAGATAACTTTGCCCAAAAGTCATAAAAAATCTTATTCTTTTTATTCCCTTTATATGGATTGCGAGAGATTCCAACTCCTCATGATGAAGAAGATACATATCTTTCTTTCCCACCTCTTTGAAATCATATTCTCTTTTGATTTCCATCGGCTCTGTCTCAATCCACTTACCGTCTTCCCAGTAGCTACCATTGGCAGATACTTCTCTAATGTTAATTTCTGGGTTGAAATTAGTTGCAAACGGATAGCCATGGTCACCACCATTGCAATCCAGTATGTCAATATAATTAATTTCATCAAAGTGATGCTTCATTGCATATGCTGCAAACACACTCGTAACACCAGGGTCAAACCCACTTCCTAAAAGTCCTAGAATACCGGCTTCCTTAAATCTGTCCTGATAAGCCCATTGCCATTTGTACTCAAATTTTGCTGTGTCCGGATGTTCATAATTTGCTGTATCAATGTAATGAGTTTTTGTTTCCACACATGCGTCCATGATTGTCAGATCCTGGTATGGCAGAGCCAGATTTAAAACAACGTCCGGCTTAAATTGATTAATCAGGGCAACTAATTCCGGAACCACATCTGCATTTACTTTTGCAGTATGAATAATCGTCTTCGTTTTGCCTTCAAGCTCTTCTTTTAATTTATCACATTTACTTTTTGTACGGCTTGCAATCATTATTTCTTCAAATGCTTCACTGTTCTGACAGCATTTTTTAATGGCAACACCTGCCACTCCTCCACAACCGATAATTAATGCTTTTCCCATTTTTATTTCCTCCATATCTTACATTAAATATATTTCTTATGGTTTGTTATTAATCTTTTATTTGGCAACTGCCAGCAATAATTCTCTTAGTACTTTACATGCAACAGCTGTTGAAGATCCGCTCGCATCATATACCGGTGCCAGCTCATTCACATCCATTCCGACTATATTCAGCACTGATACTTTCATGATTGCTTCAAGTAATTCAATAAAACTCACTCCCCCAGCTTCAGGGGTTCCTGTACCTGGAAAAGAAGAAGGATCCAGAACATCCAGGTCTATCGTCAGATAAACAGGATAACCCTTGCATGCCTCAACTGCTTCTTCCAAACCATTAAATGAAAATTTATTTAAATTAGTATGATTCTTCGCCCAGTTAAACTCATGTTTTTCACCGCTTCTTATTCCAAACTGATGA
>JAENWI010000231.1 GCA_016650115.1 Peptostreptococcaceae bacterium
AATAAGCAGACAAATCGTTAATTTCGCAATAGCGAACAATGTTTCATCGATTCGTTTAGAATCACTTTCTGGCATTCGCCAGACGGCAAGAACAAGCCGTAAAAACGAAAAGAATCTTCACACTTGGTCATTCTACCGTTTGGCCATGTTTATCGAGTATAAAGCTTTTCTCGCAGGCATAAAGGTAGAGTTTGTAAATCCAAGGAACACAAGTAAAAAGTGGCCCGCATGCGAGACGCTTAACACTGCGAAAGATCGCAAATATACTTGCAGTTGTGGCTTCAAAGGCCATCGTGATATTGTCGGTGCTCAGAATATAATTTCTGCACCTGTGATAGTTGGTAAAAGACTATCAGCGTAGGCAGCTATATGCTCTGGCCTATGAGGGTTGATGACACAGCCTTGAACTTGAGGTCATACTCGCTTAGTAGAAATGCACTAGCGTTTAATCACTCAAGAATTCCCTTGCTTTAGCTATGGGGAGTGTCAATAAAGAATGGCTGGAGCGACAATTGTACGATATCAAAGAAAGAAGTATAAAGGCAGACCCCTACTAATCCAAAAGATGAAATTCAACTACTATGCGACATATAGCATTGAAAATCATCAACCTATAGCAAGTAGATTCGTGATAGGTTCCAATGTTAATGATAAGGCATATATTTCTCATCACTCGGCTTTCGAATATTATGGGTTGCACAATCAAGTTTTTAACATAGTATATGTAGCATCAGGGAAAAGCTTTAAAGAGTTTGAATATGATAACATAACATATATCTCAGTAAAGGCAAAGTCGGATAAGGGTGTGGATAAAATGCCCAACAAAATTAATGTGACTAATATTGAAAGAACGGTAGTGGATTGTATTGACGATATAGGGAAAGCAGGTGGACTTGAGGAACTTCTTCATTGCATTGGAATGGTTCCCTTTGTAAATGAAAATATCATTCTGGAGTTGCTAAATGAACATGATAGGCAGTTTCTGTATCAAAAGACCGGATACATACTCTCCATGTTTAAAGATCAGCTTTCACTTTCGCCGGCGTTTTTTGACAAGTGCAAAGAACAAATGGGGAAAAGTAAAAGGTATTTATATAATGAATTGAAAATGACAAAGAATGTGTATGACGAAGAATGGCAACTGGTTACAAGGGCTGATGCCAGGGGGCTGCTTGATGTGGAGAGTTGGAAATCGACAGGAGACAAATAACCGTTGTATTTGCTAAGCATATACAATATTCTGGAAATTGCATTTGACTTTTATGCTCAACAAGTTCATAATTATGAGTATAAATGTTTAATGAAGGAAGGTGTATCATGACAAATTCAGAAAAAATACTTGAAATTTTAAAGAAAAATAATGGTGTCATAACTACAGAGGAAGTGACTGAATCGGGGATTTCTCGAGGAAGTCTAAAGCATCTCGTAGACACTGGAATAATAGAAAGGGCTGCAAGGGGCGTATATCAGTTAGCAGATGTATGGGATGATGAGATGTATCATCTTCAAGTACGATATAAAAAAGGAATCTTCTCAGGTGAGACAGCACTGTATCTTCACGACTTGACCGATAGAACACCAATGAGATTTCAAATGACGTTTCCAAATAGCTATAATCTAACGAGTGTTAAAAGTAAAAACATTAAGTGCAATAGAGTCATAAAAGGACTTTATGAAATGGGTGTTGTAGAAATTAAAACCCCTACAGGAAATCTTGTTAGGGCATATAATATGGAACGAACGCTCTGTGATATTTTAAGAACACAGAGTGATACAGACATACAAATTGTATCAGATGCTTTTAAACGGTATATAAAAAGAAATGACAAAAACATTCCTTTGCTTTCTGAGTATGCTAAAAAGCTCAGAGTGGAAGCAAAACTTCGTTCTTACATGGAGGTGCTTTTATGAAAAATGCAATGCAATTAAAGGCAATTATTAAAAATATTGCAAAAGAAAAAAACATCTCAGCCCAGCTTGTAATGCAGAATTTCATGATGGAAAGACTCTTGGAAAGAATTTCTCTTTCGCCGTTTCAGGACCATTTCATTTTAAAAGGTGGGTTTTTAATAGCTGCAATGGTCGGATTAGATGCAAGAGCAACAATGGATATGGATGCAACAATTAAAGGCATACCTGTATCCGAACAAACTGTAAAAAATATGTTCCTAGAGATTTGCAAGATTGAACTCCAAGATGATGTTACGTTTTCTTATTTGAGTATAAGTGAAATTCGCGAAGGCGATGAATACGGTGGTTACAGGGTTGCTCTCTCGGCTAACTTTCCACCAATGGCAGTGCCGTTGAAATTGGATATTACCACTGGAGATAAAATAACGCCAAGAGAAATCACGTATGAGTACAAGCTGCTGATTGAGGATAGAAGTATTAGAGTGTTAGCTTATAATTTAGAAACTGTCCTTGCTGAGAAATTGGAAACGATAATCTCAAGATCCGACCAAAACACAAGACCAAGAGATTTTTATGACATTTATGTTCTGCAAAAGCTTCAAAGCCATAATATAGACTTAAAGTTACTAAGAGAAGCAATAGAAGCAACCGCAGAGAAAAGGAACTCAGCTCAAATAGTCAAAAATTACAAAAGCACAATAGAGATTATTCGGGATAGCAGTGTAATGAAACAGAGATGGAAAAGTTATCAAAAGGATTTTGATTACGCTAAAGACATTAGCTTTGAAGATGCTTGTGATGCTGTATTACTGATAACAAATCAATG
>JAENWI010000128.1 GCA_016650115.1 Peptostreptococcaceae bacterium
ATACCACTTCTCATTCCCCTTTTCATCAGTGCCTTTAGAATTGCCCAGGATCTGGCGATGGCTATGGAAGCCCGGTGCTACAGCGGCGGTGAGAACCGGACGAGGATGACGGCAATGGCATATGAAAAAAGGGATGCGTTTGCAACCTTGGGTTTAATGACATTTGTTGCAGTCATAATATTAGAGAGGATTCTAATTTGAAAACTAAATTTTTAGTACAGGCAGGAATAATTGCAGCTATATATGCGGCATTGACAATTATGTTGGCGCCTTTCAGCTATGGCCCTATGCAGATTAGAGTCTCTGAGGCATTGACAATATTACCTTACTTTACACCTGCAGCCGTACCGGGGCTATTCATTGGATGCCTGGTTTCAAATTATATAAGCCCTTATGGGGTTATTGATATGATTTGCGGGAGTGGCGCCACGTTGATTGCCGCTGCAGGCTCCTATATGCTTCGCAGCAAGCCTATTTTAGTTCCTTTGCCTCCAGTGCTGGCAAATGCCGTTATCATTGGATTAATGCTGCATTACGCTTATGGTGTGCCAATGAATTTATTTTTGATTATGGCGTGGATTGGTCTGGGAGAGTTGATTGCATGTTATGCTATTGGGTACCCATTGCTTAGATATTTAAAAAAATACAAGGGAATATTCGAATGAGGCAGCGTAAAGTAAAAAACGTGGAGAATAGATTAGCAGAGTACGCTGATTATATGATTGAGAACCCTTCATTAATGAAGGGAAAATGGAAAGATTCTTTTGGAAATGACAATAAAATCTTTTTAGAACTTGGTTGCGGTAAAGGACAGTTTGTTGTAGCAAAAGCAAAGACCAACAAAGAGTTGAATTATATTGGCGCTGAGGGACAGCAGACAGTTGTGCTTAGAGCTTTGGAAAAGGCAGCAAAGGAACAAACCTTAAATACTAGGTTCATGACAGGTTTTATCAAGGATATTACTGAGATATTTGAAGAAGATGAGCTTTCCGGTATTTTTTTGAATTTCAGTGATCCATGGCCAAAGGACAGACACTCAAAAAGAAGACTTACTCATAAGAATTTCCTGGAGGGCTTTAAGAAAGTCTCAAAGGCAGGTTCAATACTAGAAATTAAAACCGATAATGAAAAATTGTTCGAATTCACCTTAGGACAGATAGAAATGATGGGGTTTGAGATAGTTGAGCTGACCAGAAATCTCCACATTTCAGGATGCGATAGTAAAAATATAACGACAGAATATGAAGACAAATTTAAGGCTTTTGGCAAAAAAATACAGTTTGTAAAAGTGGCATTGAAGTAATTAGAAAATAGGATTATAATTATAAAAAAGATAAAGGAGTATCATAAAATGACAGAATATATAATGGCAAAGCAAAACGGAAGAAACATTCCACTAGAGGATAAAATCTTCGGTATCAGTAGACTTGCGAATGAAATGATTGCACAAAGGGGAAAAGATGCAGTAATTAATGCAACATTAGGGTCCCTTATTGGTGATGACGGGAAGCTTGTGGTCCTTTCATCGGTAGTTGAGGTGTTAAAGAATCTGACCCCCATTGATTATGCAGATTACGCACCAATTGGAGGAATCCCTGAATTCAAGGAAGCCATAAAAAAGGCGGCATTTGGCAACTATGAGCCAAAGTGTTTTACTGAGGCAATAGCAACGCCTGGTGGAACTGGAGGCATTAGAAATACAATTGCAAACTATTCTAATTACGGAGATAGTGTTCTGACATCAGACTGGTACTGGGCACCATACAATACGATTGCATCAGAAATAGGCAGAAAATTAACCACCTACACATTGTTTGATCATTCGGGTAATTTTAATATCAGTTCTTTCAGAGAAAAAGTCGAGGAACTGATGGAAGCACAGGATAGTCTTGTCATTCTGTTAAATACACCGGCACATAATCCGACTGGGTATTCTTTGACGCTAGATGATTGGGAATTGGTGTTGGAGGTATTAAAGAAAGCTGCAGTGCCAGGGAAAAGCATATCACTTTTTATTGATGTGGCTTATATGGATTTTGCAGGAGACGGTGAAGAATACAGAATGTTCATACCATTGCTTGATGGGTTGCAGGAAAATATATTGCCTGTCATAGGATATAGTGCATCAAAAACGTTTACTTTATACGGGATGAGATGCGGAGCTATGATTTGTATGACACCTAATGCAGAAATTGCGGAAGAATTTAAGAGAGTTAACGAATATTCATCAAGAGGATCCTGGTCAAACTGTACAAGAGCCTCTCAGGTTGTCATAGCAAAAATATATGCAAGCGAGAAATTGTTGGATAAGGTGAATAAAGAACGAAAATCCTTTCGCGATATGCTTGTCAGACGTGGCAAGGCTTTTGAAAAGGCTGCATATGAAGTTGGTCTTGAAATTGTTCCTTTTGATGCCGGTTTCTTTGCTTCAGTGCTTTGTGAAAATCCGGATGAGGTGGGTAAAAAACTTCAGGAAGAAGGGATTTTCCTTGTACCACTCGCAAAGGGATTGCGAATATCCGTTGCCTCAATCAAAGAAGACGACTGCAAAATGCTACCATCTAAAATAATAGGTGCAATTAAATAACCAATATTAAAAATCACAAACCTAGTATAAGCGGCCTGAATATGGTTTGTGGTTCAATCAACGATGCTTAGGCTGTTATCATTGCTTTGAAGGAGTATTATGAATATACGACATATTGCAGAAAAAGCAGGAGTGTCTGTAGCCACGGTATCCAGGGTTCTGAATCATCCGGAGCATGTGGCACCTGCAACAAAAGCAAAAATAGAAAGTATCATTGCAGAGACTGAATATATACCAAATTGGTTTGCAAGAGGTTTGAATTTAAATAAAACCGGAACAATCGGGCTTGTAATACCTAATATGTTAAACCCTGAAAACATGGAAATTGTAAAAGGTGCTGAGGATGTAGCACAACAGAAAGATTATATTTCCTTGCTTTGCAATGTTGAAAATGATGCTAAAAAAGAAAATAAATATATTGATAATTTGATCAAAAGAAGAGTGGACGGCATATTGCTTATTTCATCATTATTATCTGAGAAAGAGGTTATGGCAATCATAGCTCAAGGTATACCGGTAGTCCATGTTGGAGAGACCACTTGGAATGACAGTGTTCCTATTGTGAGCATTGATTCTAAAGACGCTGCATACAAGGCGACAACACATTTTTTGGAAACTGGAGTGACGAAGATAGGCATTTTGTATGGTGAAACTCCTGAAGTGGAAAACAACAGAAAAATTAAGGGATATGAGAAAGCGTTAAAGGAAGAAAAAATCAGTGTAATAAAAGAGTATGAAATCCAGGTTGAGAACACAATTGAGGGTGGATATTTGGGAGCTAGAAAATTTATGAATCTTCCCAATCCGCCAAATGCAATTTTTGCCACAAGTGACTTACTCGCTTTTGGTGTAATGGATGCAATGAAGGATGGGAATATATCTGTACCTGAGCAGGTTGCCGTAATAGGTTTCGGTAATATAAGAATGTCAAATCTTGTAGAACCGAAGCTTACAACGGTTGAAAAGCCATTGCATAAAATGGGTGTAGTGGGAGCAAGACTGCTTTTTGATTTAATTGAAGGGAAAAATAAACCAATTGAGGAAGTAAAAAATATTCAACTTCAGTCAAAACTTAAAATCCGTAAATCTTGTGGCCATAAAGAAAGAATTGGAGAGATGTTTTAATGAATATTACTTTTATGAGTTTAAAATTGAAAAATCCTATCATTGTTTCGGCAGGTCCCTGGAGCAGGGACGGAGAATCAATCAGAAAAGCCATTGAAGCAGGAGCTGGTGCAGTTATTACGGAATCCATTGTAAGCGATACTATCATTGATGTAAGACCAAGAATTGCATATAATGGAAAGGGTGCTCAGAACATTAGGCTTTATAGTGACGTCCAAATTGAAGGTTGGGAAAGAGAAATGAAAATCGCCAAAAGTGGAGGAGGAATTGTAATTGCCAGTATTTCGGGCCACACACCTTCGGAATTGGCATATCTTGCGGCAAAACTTGAGTTTTTTGGTGCTGATGCTATTGAAATCAGTGTCTCTAATCCTATGGGTGAGGCACTTGAAATATTGGCATCAGACGCTGATCAGATGTATATGATAGTGAAAGAGGTAGTAAACCATGTGGATATACCAGTTCTGGTCAAATTGTCTCAAACTGCTACCAATATTTCTCGAGTTGCTAAAGCCGCAAAAAAAGCAGGGGCTTCAGGCGTAAGTGCAATTAATGCAGTCAGATGTATTTTAGGAGTCGATATTGAAACTGGAGAATTGATGCTTCCCACCTATGGTGGATATTCGGGTGCGCCTATCAGACCTTTGGGGCTTGCAGCCGTTGCAACTATTGCGCAGACAGTTGATATACCCATATGTGGTATAGGCGGAATTGATAATTACAAAAATGCAATCGAATATATTATGCTTGGCGCATCAGCTGTTCAAATAGGAACGACTGTAATGATAAACGGTTTTGAAAGAATAACTGAAATTGTTCGGGATTTTGAAGCCTGGGAACGAGATAAGAAAATTAAATCAATAAATGAGATAAAGGGTAAGGCTTTGCTGAATTTGAAATCCTTCGATGAAATGAAAGTCGAACCGGCAATATGCTATCCCAATGGCGAAATTTGTGTTGAAGCCTGCAATGCGTGTATAAAAGGATGTATGTATGGTGCGATTGCACGAACTGAGATAGATGTAACAATAGATAAAAATCTTTGTACTGGATGCGGAGTATGTCAGTTTGTCTGCCCAATCAAAAAACTTAGCTTAAAATGGTAGAGCATTAAGCCATATGTCTATTTTCTCAACTGATTAAAAATAATAAAATGTTGGTTTGGTACGACCTCAATATAATAATAT
>JAENWI010000154.1 GCA_016650115.1 Peptostreptococcaceae bacterium
TATAGAAGACACGGAAGTTTGAGAAAAGAACTTAATGTGAAAACGCCTTTTAATGCTATTGAAAAATGGTTTGAAATTAAACCGGAAATATTTTTACAAAAACCATTGGAATTTAAAAATAAAGTTTTATCTTTAATAATTATTAACACAAGTTATCATAAAAAACCTCGTGAAACTTGACACTATCAGGGATTTGGTATGGAAAAAATAAATCAGATTACTGATCACAATTGGTACGCAGTTTATGTCAAATCGAGAACTGAGAAAAAAGCTCAGGCCGAATTGCAATTCAAAGAAATTGAGACTTTCCTCCCTCTTCAACGCAAACTCAGGCAATGGAGCGACCGGAAGAAATGGGTTGAAATGCCGCTCATTTCGGGTTATTTATTTGTAAGAATCGGCCGTAAAGAACATGATGCCGTATTACAATCCAATTATGTTGTCAGTTACGTCCGGTTTGAAGGGTCTGCCGCTATAATTCCGGATAATCAGATTGACTATCTGAAAATGATGCTTCAACATGAAAATCTTGAAATTGAGATCACCAGAGAAAGATTAGAACCCGGACAAATAATTGAAATTATAGCCGGACCAATGATTGGACTTCAGGGAAAACTGGTCAAGATAAAAGGAAAAAACAAAGTTGCCATTGTACTCGAACAACTTGGATATTCGGCATTGATTGAAATTTTATCAGAAGACATACGGGTTTTAGAGGAAATACACGAATAAGTTTCATTATTAATTCCCCTGAAAATTTGATCCCGGAAAATCTGATTCAGGATAAAAGCGAATAAGCCACAATAAGTATAAAAGCCTAAACACATCTCCTAAACGTTACTTACCTTTGAGTTCGGCTTTTAAAGATAATAATGGGTTCTTGAGCAAACGAAGCCAGGTTAGCCAAGATTTAAAAGAAATAAGACGAATAGTTTTTATAACTTTGCGGCTCTTTATTTACGATAGAGAAAATATCATAACACTTGGCGCACAATATTCGTGTAACTGAGGGGGCGAAGCTGTAAAAAGAGATAATTTCTTTTCAGGTCGAATGGCTTGAAAATGTGAATTGACTAAACGCCCCAATGGATTTCGAATCAACTCGAAAAATACCGTGCCATATCGCCGATGACTTCCTTCTTGGCAAACCAAATTCCTTAGGGAAGAATAAAATACCAATAGAAATGGCCAAACCGCGTAAATTCGTGTAACTTCGTCTTAATTCGTAATAAAGAAAAATAAAGAAAATGGAAGTCATAAAAAGAATTGTATCCCGACATAACTTCAGGATATACAACATCCCTGAAAGCTTTGGCGAAAAAGCCGAAGTCATTATACTGCCTTATCAGGAAGAAAAAAACCTGTCCAACCTTAATGAATCGTTTTACATGATGAAAGCACAGGAGCAAAATGGATCGGTATCAATGTTGAACGAACCTGAGGAGGACGCCTGGAATGATTTATAAAGGAAAAATATTCAAAATCCCTTTCCCTTTCACCGATTTGTCAGCTCTCAAAAAAGCGCACTGAAAGACGCTGGCCGAACTAATCCCGAAAAAATCGGGAGGAGCAAAGCCAACCGAAAAGCTCAATAGAAGTAGGACTCTGCGAGGAGCAACGCGACGTGGCAGACTTCTCTTGAATGGAAACGGAACTAAGCCAACAGGCAACAATTAACAACTATTGATTGCGAAAATATTCGCAACGAAAAACATCACAATGACAAAATCAAATCCTTTTAAATTCGGCTATATTGTCTCTGGAGACTTCTTCTATAATAGAGAGGAAGAGTTATTGCCTCAGAAATATGGCAATCCGTAACTTTGAATGATGAAAAAATTATTACGGTAGAACATGTTAATCAGGCAATTGAAAGAGTACTAAAGCTTAAATCTGATTATTACTGGGAGCTTACTAATAAACAAACAAGCTATAGAAAAAAGCTATTATATACTTTAAGTCAATCGGTAACTGAACTATTTTCAAGTCAGACGACGAAAAATTATGACCTTGGCGCAGCCTCAAGTACTCAAAAAGCATTAGATGTTTTTATTGATGATGGAATAATTGAACAGAATCAAAATAAATATGAATTCTCCGACCCTATTTATAAGGTGTTTGTTAGTAGGTTTTTGTAATTACGCTATTTGGCGTAACGCTATTTGACGTAATGAGTTTGGGAGTTCAAAGTTTAGAAGTATAGAGGTTTAGAAGGCAGAAGGGAGAGATGTGATTGGTGAGTGGTGAAGTAGTGAATAGTGAGTAGAACAGGGACGATGTGACGGCTGACGAGTGACAAGGGGACAAAAGGACCAGAATTTCAATATAATCCTGATTCTCTATCAACGCTGTTTGTCATCCTGAGTGAAACGAAGGAACTCATTCTGGTGAATAGTTTACCCTGTTTGCCCCGTAACGAAGTGTGCTGAGGTGGAATCTGCGAAGCTATTCAACAGGGTGAAAAATGAAGAATTGTGGGTGAGAATATTTTAAAAACAAAAGCATTAGCTTTGGCTTGATTAATCATAAATCAAAAATTATCATTGCTATAAAACCTTTTTTCCTCATTGACAGAAATGAATAATAAAGTCCAAATACAGCAATTTTCAAAACATCTTTTTTGGGATGTGAAACGAGAACAGATTGATCTTGATAACAATAAGTCTTATGTTATAGGGCAAGTGTTGGAATATGGCAAGTTTAACGATTGGAAATTGATTCAGGATTATTACGGAATTGCTCAAATAGCCGAAATTGCAATGAACTTTCGGTCACTTGAGAAGAAAGCCTTATCATTTATCTCTTTGTTATCAGGAATATCCAAAGATAAATTCAGATGTTACACCTATCAACAATCGATCCCCCCACACTGGAACTTCTAAAAAAACTCATGTCGTTTGATGAGTTTTCAGGCTTGCGACTTGTCGGGGGCACCGCTTTAGCACTTCAAATAGGGCATAGAAAGTCAATAGATTTAGATTTTTTTGGAAAAGTGGATTTTGAAGCAATCCAAACAGGAAGTCTATTTGCACGTTTTGATACTGTAGAGGTAATTCAAAAGACAAAAAATATTAATGTTTTTGAGATCAATGGTGTGAAAGTGGATTTTGTAAACTATTCCTATCCTTGGTTGCAGGATACGCTTGTAATTGATGGTATAAGATTAGCTCTGGAAAAAGACCTCGCAGCCATGAAGATAGCTGCTATTACAGGTAGGGGAAGGAAAAAGGATTTTGTGGATATGTATTTTCTTTTGAAGGAAATAAGCTTTACAGATATCATATCCTTATATAATGAAAAATATTTTGATGCATCAACCTATCTCGCATTGAAAAGTTTAACCTATTTTGATGATGCCGAACAAGATATGGATTTGGATATGATAGAACCAATTGAATGGATTGAAGTTAAAAAGACTATTCTAAAAGAAGTGAAAGACTATTCGGGGGTTTAAAAGCCAACGGTAAACACATAGTGATATGATAAGAAAATCCAATATTCAAATCACAAATTTCAAATAAATTCCAAATCCAAAATGAAGTATTAGGCGCTTTGGAATTTCGAGTTTGATTTTTGGTCATTATTTGTAATTTGTTTTATTGTTTTTTGGAATTTAAATGGTGAATAGTGAGTGGTGAATAGTGAG
The DNA here is from genome assembly GCA_016650115.1 of Peptostreptococcaceae bacterium. Lineage (GTDB taxonomy): Bacteria > Bacillota > Clostridia > Peptostreptococcales > Anaerovoracaceae > JAENWH01. The sequence goes on from JAENWI010000154.1 coordinate 3,647, forward strand.
TGGTTGTTAATTGCAGTTTTTTTACCTTGCCCAACCGGGTAGCTTGGCCCCCTAAGAACTGTACGTGCGAGTTTCCCGGCATACAGCTCAGGCACTTTAAAGGCCAACACGGTGAGGTGTGACCCGACTGTTATTACTATTTTTATTTAACCTAAAAGTAGTAATTTGTTTGCACTCTTTTGCTAAATCTTTTCTCCATTGTGTGCGTTGATAAAAATATTGTTACTAATCAGATACTGTGTTAAATTCCAAATAATTTATTAAAAAAATTTTATCTTTGCACAAGCAGAAAGAAGGCTTTGTACGATTCTTTGTACCGAAGTCTATCTTGTGTAGTGAGAGTTCTTCTCTCACTACTTTTTTGCTTCGCAAAAAGCAGAAAGAAAGCTTGAACTCATCATTACCCGAAA
>JAENWI010000359.1 GCA_016650115.1 Peptostreptococcaceae bacterium
ATTAGGAGGTGCATCAATGTATTCGAATGAGGATCGTATGAAAGCAATAAAACTCTACATAGAGTATGATTGTTGTGGAAGGGCAGTGATTCGTGAATTAGGATATCCATCCAGAAACATATTGGTTGTATGGTATAAGGAGTATCAGGAAAGAGGTTCGTTAGATAGTTATGATGAACGCAAGCATCTTAAATATTCACGTGAGCAACATCAAAAAGCAATCGACTTTTATCTAAACAACGGTAGAAGTATCCGGCGCACAATTAAGGCATTAGGGTATCCTGGCAAATCAACTTTGTGCGATTTGCTAAACGAAGAAGTGCCCGATGACAAACGTAAATGGAGTTGCAAAGCTTCCAAGTCTTTGGTAAGGTGTACGCAAGAGCAAAAAGTACAAGCTATAAAGGACTACTGCGCTGATGTACATACTCCTACAGAACTTGGTAAAATATATGGCGTCGATCCTAATACAATATATCGGTGGAAAGATAAACTGCTCGGTCAGGAGAATAAAACTGTTATGCTAAATAAAACCACTTCAAAAAAATCTGTCAAATGTAGCAAAAGTGGTGCAGATGTGGAAAATCTCCTTGGTGATAAGGATTCGCTGGAAAAACAGGTAAAAGAACTTCAGCATGATATACGCCGTTTGAAGCTGGAAAAGGATATTCTTAAAGAAGCAGCAAAAATAATAAAAAAAGACCAGGGCATTAATTTTACATCGCTTACAAATCGCGAAAAGGCCATAATGATTAATGCCCTACGAGAGAGATACCTTTTGAAGGATCTTCTTGAGATGTTACATATGGCCAAAAGTAGTTATTGTTATCAAGTTAATGCAATGAACAATGATAAATATGCTGGTTTGCGCATACATGTTAGGACTGCTTTCAATGAAGCAGGCAGATGTTACGGTTACCGCCGGATTCATTCTGTTATAAAAACAACAGGGACTATTGTTTCTGAAAAAGTAATCCGTAGAATAATGAGGGAAGATAAATTAATAGTTCCCCATATCAAGCGAAAGAAATACAACTCATATAAAGGTGAGATTAGTCCCGAAGTTGAAAATATCATTAAACGAAATTTTCATGCTGATAAGCCGAATACTAAATGGCTGACAGACATAACCGAATTCCGTATCCCAGCTGGTAAAATATATCTGTCACCCATTATTGATTGTTTTGATGGCTTGCCAGTAAGTTGGACAATCGGAACCGCACCAGATGCCAACTTGGTTAATACAATGCTGGACGAAGCAATTTCCATTCTTGATGCAGATGAAAAACCTATTCTTCATTCTGACCGCGGTTGTCACTATCGTTGGCCGGGATGGTTAGAACGAATGGAAAAGACAGGACTAACACGTTCGATGTCCAGGAAGGGATGCTCGCCTGATAATTCTGCTTGTGAGGGTTTCTTTGGCAGATTAAAGAATGAAATGTTTTATGGCCGTTCATGGACTAGTGTTACAATAAATCAGTTCATAGAACAACTTGATAAATATGTTAAGTGGTACTCTGAAAAACGAATTAAGATATCGCTTGGAGGAATGAGTCCGTTAGATTACAGAAGGAGTCTGGGATTGGCCGTTTGAGGTCCAACAAAACGTCCGCACCCCC
>JAENWI010000435.1 GCA_016650115.1 Peptostreptococcaceae bacterium
AGAAATTCGCCAATCTTAACCTGCTCAGGTGATACTTTTTCATATCCTTCACTGGTTTTAACATTCGCGTAATCAGGTCTGATATCCATTAACGCAGTAATTGAACGTCTTGAATGATTCACGGCAAGATCCTGAAAGAATTCCCCGATCTGATAAAACAGCATTACTGCAACAGCTTCAGGAAACTGCTGGATAGCAAAAGCCCCAATCGTTGCAATGCACATCAGAAAATTCTCGTCAAACACTTGTCCATTGAAAATATTTTTAATCGCCTTTAGCACAACTTCCCCGCCAACGAAAAGATAACTGGTTAAAAACAGCCCTACTTCAAGGTAAAAGGTAAAATCAAATACAAGCGCAATCATAAACAAAACAGTTCCAATACCTAAACGCACTAATTCAGTTTTATTGATTCTATCATCACTCCCCTTCCCCATTTCAGGCAATTCCTGGTCAACAATTTCCAGCCCTGATTCAATTCGCACGGCAAGCGCTGATGCTTCTGAAACTATTCTCTCTAAATCTCTTCTATGTTCAACTTCAATCATTAATTTTTTTGAGACGAAATCAACTGATGCAAATTTGACGCCATTAATATTTCTCACGGTTTTTTCAATTTTCGCAGCACAATTTGCACAATCCAAACCGTTTAAAACCAGCACTTTTTTACAAGAAACTGTTGCTACCATCTTTTCTTTCAAAACAACATCAGGTTCAAGTTTCTGAATAACATCATTGGCCTTGCTAATGATATCTGAAATTTCCGAATCAGATAATACTTCAATCGTAAGAGCCTTTGTTGCAAAATTTACTGTAGCTTTTGATACACCCTGAAGTTTATTAATCTGATCTTCTATCTTAAATGCGCAACTAGCACAATGCAACCCTTCTAGTATTAGCTCTTTTTTTATTGTTCCATACATATTCTTCACCTTCTTTATTTTATAATTCGTTAATGTGTACGATGCCTTGGTCAAATATTTGTTTGATGTGCTCGTCGTCTAATGAATAAAAGACCGACTTTCCAGCCTTTCTATTTTTAACAAGTCTAGCCTGTTTTAATATTCTAAGTTGATGCGAAATTGCGGATTGTGTCATATTTAATAAGTATGCAATATCACAAACACACATTTCTGCTTCGAACAATGCTGATAAGATTTTAATTCTTGTAGAATCGCCAAAAACTTTAAACAGTTCAGCTAACTCATATAAAACTTCTTCCTTTGGTAATTTTTCTCTTACCATGTCCACAACATCTTGATGAATTACATTGCAGTCGCATCTCTCAATTTCCTGACATTTATTATCCATTTCTCTCCTCATTTC
>JAENWI010000524.1 GCA_016650115.1 Peptostreptococcaceae bacterium
GCGGCCTTAATTCGATAATTAAACTATTTTTTTTTGGTCAACTGCCAACTACTGAAACTTAGAATCGTTGAATTATCGAAAGATATTGCCTGTTTGTTTGAAATAGAGTATGGTTATAAACGTTGTGAGTGAATAAAAAAACAGACAAACAGACAGTGCATAATATAGTGTAAGGAAATTTTTCGACAGGGGGTTTGAAATGATAGGTGATTCAGTAGCATCGTCAATGATGCAGAAGGCATTAGATGGAGTTTGGCAGAGACAAAAAGCGATTTCGAATAATATAGCGAATCAAGAGACGCCAGGATATAAAGCTATAAAAGTGTCCTTTGAACAATCACTGATGCAGGAAGCAAAAAAGCTTCAAAACACTCCTGCTTCAGCAGAAGAAAACGAAAAAAACATTTTTTCAATTAAAAATTCTAAAATAAATTTCCTCACAGACTATTCAACCTCAGAAAGAGCAGATGGAAACAATGTGAACTTGGAGACAGAAAACATAAATATGGCTAAAACCCAGATACAATACCAGTACTTAACAAGGGGAATGAGCGATATGTTTGCCAGACTCAGGTATGCGATAAGCGAAGGTAAAAAATAAATAAATAGTTTGAAAAGTGGAAGGAGTAAATATGGAATTTTTAAGTTCGTTTAATATTTCTGGATCTGGCTTGACTGCCCAAAAAATGAGAATGGATGTTATTGCTCAAAATATTGCAAATGCAGAAGTAACAAAAACAGAAGATGGGTCACCTTATAGACGTAAAATGGTGGTTCTGAGCAGTATAAAGCAAAACTACAGTTTTAAAGATGCTCTAAATAAAGCCTCGAATTTAAACGGCGGCGGGGTTCAGGTCGATAGCATCGTTGAAGATCAGTCAGCATTGCTTCCTGTTTATAACCCAAATCATCCAGATGCGAACGAGGATGGATATGTAATGCTTCCAAATGTGAACACCGGTCAGGAAATGATCGATATGTTAAGTGCCAGCAGAGCGTATGAAGCAAATGTCACCGCATTCAATGCAACAAAGGCAATGGCATTAAAAGCGTTGGAA
>JAENWI010000502.1 GCA_016650115.1 Peptostreptococcaceae bacterium
AAGCTTGGCTTTTTCAGCAAGAACACTCTTCTGTAAGATTTCATATGCATTGCGGATTCTTTTGATTTCCCCGAAATCATCTCTATTGTTTTTTAACCTGAATTCAAGTTCTTCAATACTTCTCCCGTATTTTGCTATCTCATAAACAACTTCCTCATCTATTGTTGGAAGCGAGTCGGAAAGGTTGCTAAGTATTGCCGTGTGGTTATTGTTTTCATTTAATTTTGATTTTCTTATTAAAATCAGCGCCTCAATCATTTTCTTAAATTCTTCATGGGCAGCAAAACCATATAAATGCCTGTTTACGGCCTTGGCGTAATCATCAGCTTTAGTGAAATACTCTGCACTGTTTGCAAGCGTGCTTTTCATCTGGCTTATCATAACAGGGCTATATACATCGTTGCCATCTACTTTATGCTCAATAAGCACCGGTACATCAATTTTCATTCTTGTACCATCTGTAATAATCCAGAAATGCTTTTGCGGGGAATCTTTTGTCTTGTGATCATAAACACCCATTACAAGAGTCTTTATTTCTCCCGTGCATCTATTTACAAATTCAGCAAATATATAACACGTCCCCGACTCTTTTGCAGAGTCACCCACACCAAGAACATAATGCCTGAGCTTCTTTCCTTGCGCGCCAAATGCGTCCATCCTGACGGCACTTGTATCTCCATCTAACAGAGGCGTTATTATCGCTGCCAATGTATTGGTCTTGCCTGTTGCATTTTTACCATTTATAAGCAAATTGCCATTTTCCGACAACTGTATTTCAAGGTCATTGAACCACCAATAGCCATTCAGTCCAATCTTGTTCATTACCCATCTGTCTTTCATGTTTTCCCCCTACAAGTTTTTCATAGATTAGTTAACACTATCTTTTTTCAATCTATATAAATGAAATCTGATCTATGTCTTTTTCTGGTTTCTTTGGCTTTATATCATCTCTGTCGTCATCATCTTTTTCTCCAATGTCAAAAACTCCTGCTATTTTGGCAATTTGAGGTAGCAACTTAACATAACCATCCGATATTTTTATGAATTTCAGTTGCTGCATCCGGTCTTTTACATCTGCATAGCAGTAATCTCTTGATTTATCTTTATACTCAACGGTCCAAAAC
>JAENWI010000114.1 GCA_016650115.1 Peptostreptococcaceae bacterium
AGAATATAGGGTAAAAAGTATAATATATGTACTTAAAGCCATATAATTAAAGGGCTTGAGATATATTATATATAATATATCTGTATAATATATCTCTAATGTAAAAAACGAAAAACACATTCATTTTCGTCCAGAATATCTGGTCTCGAAATAAAGGGATGTGTTTTTTATAGTAATAATACTTATTTTCTATGATTAAAATAAATTCAGCTGACCTTTTGCTTGGACTTGAGGTTGTAAATTAAGTGCTAAATATACATTATTCCCTATTCGTGAATGTTCTTGTATGATGTCCATACTTTTAAGATCATGGCAAATAGAGTGTATGTTCTGTTTCTTCGCTTCCAAGGCATTTGCCATCTGACTTTGGGTAAGTTCTTTCGTCATCAGTAAAAGAATAACCTTGTAATGATAAGTAGTCAGATTGAGTGTGGCATATAATTCAAATCTATCTTTTGGCTTCATGAGTTCTCCTTATATGTAAACAGGTAATAATATATTATTACTAAAGTAATGTAATGCTATTACCATCAAATGCCTTTCAGCACCTTATCGATCGCACTGACATATCCGGGTTTGTATACTTGAACACCCTTTTCCTTAACCCTGCCGTAGTCATCAACGGTCCATCCACGATGTTGCATGAAGTCATCAGAAATCGCCTCCCTCAAGGCTTTTATTTCCATCTCTGTAAGGTCATGTGAAGGAGATACCAAAACGGCATTCTGACCACCGCTTGAGACTTCATCTTTGGACTTACGCATATCTATTGTCAGGGTTTTGTGTTGTTTCAGTAGCGAATTCTCATTCTTTAGTTTTTTGTTTTCTGCCAAAATCATCCCGACCATCGCTCTGGTTGTCGGATCGGTCACGTTCGCTAAGATTTCATTGTTTAGACCTGTTGGTTGCTGCTTTACAGGCTTTCCGAACGAACTATTGGAGTATTCTGCCCATTTACTTATTAATGCTCTATAATCCGAAGCAGAAGATGTTCTATTACGTAATGCTTGTTCGCTAGGGCCTCCTTTATCAGATAACAGACTTGCAATGGTAGTTATTGAAAAATCTTTGACACTAGACTTTGATTGAATTCTACAAGTTTCATGGATTAGTTCCAGAGTACGTCTTTTACGAACTGATGCCTTCTCGTGAAGTTGAATGTAGAGTTCATCAGGATGTATATTAACCATATAATCAGCCTCCTATTGCGTTTTATCTATGGTGACTAGTTTATCTGTTTCGATTTGTGGGTTACTGACAGTAACCAAAACAGTGTTGGGGGTATAAACGGCACCTTTCTGTTCGAGGGCCAAGGCCGGCCCGTTAAGTTTCATAGATTCGATCTCTTCGACAAATTCGTTTGTAAGGCCTATATCTTCAAGTTTTTTTCTTCCAATAGCATAGGGTACAGCGTTTTTCAAACTTCCCGCTCGGTTCATCAAAAGCCTCATGAATTGATTTCCTGCTGTCAGTTGTTCTTCGTCCGTCAGCGAGAACATGACTGGCTGCTTACCGTTTCTGGCAAGTGTCAGGTCAATGATTTGGGACATTTGAAGGACTGCCTTGCTTGCATCCGTTTCCGGAAATATCTCTGCACCATTGCATAGGATTTGAAGTTGCACCAGTTCGTGTTCGGCACTATTGATTGTCAAGCCTATGTCATCCATCGAACCAACAGGAACCAACTGAACGCCTTCTTCGGAAGTTTTATTTTGTATTAGTTTTATACACTTATCAACAAGCCGAAGTGTTGCATTGTAATCGTTGGCTAGTTTATCGTTCTTCTGTACCTCCTGTATGTGTAACTTCTCAAAATTCAACAACTTACTCTGATCTGTAAATATCTGTTCGTCGACTTCGCATTCATACTTACGATTCTCAAGTCTTTCAATCTCGTTCTGATAATAAAGCACCCTTTTCCCGGTTTCGCCCATGTTGTAACCGATGGTATTGAAATGGTGTACCAAACCCGGTAGGAAGGCAGGTCCGGTTAAGAACCATCGGCATCTTACGCAGTTCTGCTCTGGGAATCCCGGTACAGGGCCGATGGTGGCCTTGCCTGTATCATCACCAACAAAAACACCTCCACAATCACATCCAAAATTCCCTTTGGGACAAATGCCTTTGTCACCGATAATAATACTTGCACCTGATTGTTGAGCATGTATAACCGCTTGAATAGCGACAGGGTCATTGATTGCGATACTGGTCTCAAGTTGTTCGTATTTTGCATCTCTTATAAATCTACCGAAGGATGCCTTGTCGTTCTCTAGAATATTATGTTCCGCTTGGTTCATCTTGTCGGTCACATACGAAATGCCTGCTTTCGTATAATACAGGGTCATAATAAGTCTTGCATGTCCTGCAATCGCCTTAGACAGTATGGGCATCGGAACCCCGCCTTCCAGGGCGTATGCGGTTATTAAAGACACCCTCAACGAGTGGAGAGGGTATAACGTAGTTTCCTTGTTCTTAATGAACCGAATGGATTTTTCTCCCTCTGAAGCCCCGTATGTTTTTATTTTGTATTCCAATTCAGCAAGCGCTTTATGCCACAGTGGAGCAAGGCCTTCTTTACGCATTGGAAGATGTCTCTCTCCCTGAGCAGAAGGGTTTCTAAAGAGAAAAGTTGTCGAACCCATTCGTTTGAGGATTTTCATGTCTTTGACATGTCCGATGTGGTTTGTTTTTAGATCCGTCCAAGGCGTAGGCTTGTCTACAGAATTGTACTTCTGCTGCCAATCACGCAGTTTTGCAAGCCAGTACTGACATTCCTCATATTGCCACGGGATTTCGTAGCCCTTATGGTCTTCCTCTTTGTTGATGTCGGCTGTTTTGTTTGTGTTGACATAAAAGCCTGTCATTTCCATCTTGGAGGTAGGGTCGTCGAACTTTCTCAAGACACCTTTTTCAAAAGGATTGTCTTTACCCCCTTTACTTAGCGGTGAATCATTCAAAACCCAATGGCCGGGCTTTTTTCTACCCTTTTGAACATACTTGTACGTATCCATTTCACCGCTGTCTAGCATCCTCACTTGGTATGTCCTGAGGGGCAGCAAGAGTTTGGTCAACAGGGCTACAGACACTATAGGGGACCACAACTCATAAACCACATCCGGAAGACCTTTAATGTCCCTTTCATACTTCGTTGATTCCCTTTTTCTAAAGACGCAATCAGGGTCATTTACATCAACGAGAGATTCATCGACCATAAACCAGTCACCGCCATTTCGGGTTGAATCAGTTGCTTCTTGAGCAAATTGCCAGTCTTTGAAATGAACAGCGTTAGCGGGACATAAAATCGAACGTAAATCCTTGATGTATCTGTAGGGCAGAACGTTTTTGTCAGACTCATTAAGACTAGAACTACTCACGTAATCAGGAATAAATTTTGTCAACGGATTATGAAATTCATTAGGTATCCGCTTAACTCCTAGATCATCTTCAACAGAGAATTTTTCCAAAAGCACCCATTCTATAAACGAAACAACATGATTTGCGTCTCTAAGCGTAGTGTTGTTATTACCACGGTGCGAAAAACAGATTTCATAAAAGTCTGGTGCTTGATATTGTGTGTTAAGAAATGTTTGAAGATCTCTAGGGATGTTTGTTTTTATGAAATAGAATTTAAAAAAATTCCCCAATCCAGTCAAAGCACCCTGTTTGCCTCTAACCTTTGTCTTAAGCCATTCTTCAGCAAGTGATCGCCATTCCTCTAAGTTTTGATCTAATTCAAGAACCCACTTAAGAGTGACATCTTTTGTTTGTCCCATATTCTTTCTTGCCATCTATTTTCTCCCTGTCATGTAACGTCTTTGTAGTTGTTTTTCCTCGCCGAACCATGCATCTATTTCGGTTTTCATAGGAAGTTTGAATCCGTCCTCTAAAGATGCAGTTGCACTATTGAGCTTTGCCGTGACATCGGCAACAGTCGGTTCGGTATATACTTTTTGTGATTCGATTGACTTGTGGTGCATTGCCACCTGGTTGATCCTATCATCTATGCCTGCGTTTTTGAGACGCTGACCATAGGCGTGTCTATGACCGTGTGGAGTAGTCCCATATTTTTTTCCAACAACCAAGCCAATCTTTTCAACCGCCTTTTCATGCGATTCCCTTTGTGCTCTTAATGGCATCATTTCACCTTTGTATTTTGGATGATGATTCACAAAAGCAAAGGGGTGAGCATCCGGTATGCTCTCGCGTAGCCTTTGGGCCATGTACATTTTCCAGACGTGCATGAAGATATAGCCCCATTCCTTTGAAATCCAATAGACATGCATATATTTATCTTCATCGTTGTCGAGCCGGGGTTCTTTCCAACCTGCAAATCGCTTGTCATTGCCGGAATACTTGTTGCGGGGTAAGAGACCATATTTCAGCAGCAAATAAGTCCCTCTATCGCTTATGTATTTGCCGTTTGTAGGGTTTTTGAAATCCCTTGGGGCCTTCCCTTCGCTTGGGTGATAAATCCTCACGACAGCCAGTTCGGGGTCTTCTGAATCGGCATATACATCTTGTATCCACAAATGAAAAACCTCGCTGTGCCTTAGTCCGCCACCATGCATGAGTATTGTGATTGCAATGTCCCGCCAGTTGTACCGGCCAATGAGATCTAAATACTTGTTCTTTCGCGTTTTCTTAAAACCTTCCCAAAGCAAATTATGGATCTGATCTTCTGGAAATGCTTTTGTACCTCCGTGTGCGGAATAAGGCTTTCTGAGATTGATGACATTGCGTACCTGTTTCGCCGTCTCCGCCATTTCATGAACGTCATCCAAATGTCCCAGAAAAGAGTGGTGGCTCTTGTTGATTTGTGCCATCCAGTTGAGTCTCTGTTCATAACTGGTAGCCGTTCTCCAGGGGTTTAACTGTGCAACACCATATTCCTCATACATCCAATCCGAAAAGCCGTTCAATGCCGTCAAAAGCATGTTTGCGGTTTCCGTTCTCTTCGGAATCCAGTACAACCCAGAAGGGTCAAGACCTTCCTCGTTGATAGTACCTGAATATGTTGCCTTTGTGAATGTTTCAAAGAAGTCTTTTGCGGAGGTGTAGTTGTATTGATTGGCTTCCATGTAATCAAGCATCAATCCCACAGCCTGTATCAACTTACTGTGCCAAGTTCTGCTTTTCCAGTGATACTTTAATTGATATTCATGAAGTTGTTCCAATACTTGCACTATGCCATCATGTTCAATCAAAAGGGATGGTAGGTTTATGCTCTTTGCCGAATTGTCTCTATAGGTTTGTGTTGCTATACGTACGTGTTTCATGAATCCACCTCACTTATCAAATAGATGTATTATATATATTACCCTATATTTTCATATAAATCAATCAAAAAAAGACGTTATACATTACATATAACATCTTTTTGGGTACATATATTATATAATTCTTACCCTATATAAT
>JAENWI010000500.1 GCA_016650115.1 Peptostreptococcaceae bacterium
ACAATGAGTTCTTGCTTGACGTAAATCCAATTGACTTTGCACATTTTTTTTTTGGACTTATTTGGGTTGATTGGTTTTTGGTAAAAAGCAAAGTTCGTAAGGTAATTTTAGTTGTTTGTTAGTAAAAAGCGGTGGACTTCCACCGCTTTTTACTTTTCCGGAAACTATCCGCTTCCAAAATATTCGAAAAAAAACAATCAAACTCCTTAAATCATATTCCAACCTCAATACTGCTGTGTATTTTTCATTTATTCTGATGTTCCGTTTTTTCAATCGTTGTATAACTATCCCTCCAATTTGATTTTCTCTATCGCTTTCAATCTCTGTTTCACTGCAGCACACAATTTCCCAACTTCTTTATACAGATGCAGAAATCTTTTTAATTTTTTAACGAAAGTATTGGTGCAATTCAAAATTAATTAAGATAACTTTGTTTCATTAAAACCGGGATAAAACTTATCTAATGACATTTTCTCAGGTAAAACATGACGAAGGAAGCGATATGAATGTCGTGGAACTTAAAAATAACTTTCAGAAACGAAAGATAATTAAGCATTTGTTCCTCTATGGAGCCATGACCAATACCGATCTTGGCAAATACGTTAAACTAAGTACTCCCAAAATTATCAGTCTACTGAATGAATTGAAAGCAGAAGGACTTATTGAAGAACTCGGACAGGGTAATTCGAGCGGAGGAAGACGACCAAATCTATATGGCAACAAAGAAGATGCTTTTTATATCCTAGGAATTTCCATCAATATCTACAAAACATCGGTCTCCATTTTCAATGCTAAAAACCAGAAAATAACCGACGATCAAATCCTCCCGTTGACGATATCTCACGGAACCACTATTATTGACCCTATCGTTAAGTTTACCGAAAACATCATTCAGGAAAAGCAGATTCCCCACGATAAAATTCTGGGTATTGGTATTGAAATGCCAGGAATGGTTGATTCTGAAACCGGGATCAATAAAACCTACATGGTATCCGAC
>JAENWI010000166.1 GCA_016650115.1 Peptostreptococcaceae bacterium
AGACCGCATTGTACATGATTCCTACACCGTTTTTATTGATGGCCAGATGTCAATGAGAGAACGTCATGGCTTAAAAGAATAGATTATTGAGCTGCCACCTTTTGGTGGTGGCTCACACCATGAATCTAATGGCTCTCAAAAATGAACAGGGTGGCTCTAAAAAATCAGAACAGTGGCTCTATTTGAAAATATTATTCAACGGAGTACCAACAGTATTGATAAATAGCCATTCACTTTTGATAAATCGCGTCTTCTTCTTGTTGTTGTCTATTATCACCGTTCGCCTCAAGAAAAAATCCTTTGCTCCCGATCCATCGCCCTCTAGTCAAGGTAATCGAGGACTTTACATTTCTTTGAGAACATTTTGCTTCGGCTCCCCTGGTGGCGGATTTCCGTTCTTACCCTTGTCAGAACTGCAAAGTAGCTTCCTATGCCGATGGCAGTTCCATAGTTGGCTATATATAATTCTTCTTTGCTTTTGCGGGCATCTCTTTCATCCAGTATTTAATAATTAATCTTCTAATTCTTCTAGCTTATGCCCCCAAATATTTGCCTTACTTTCTCTTCTATAAGAATCTGCTATATTTCGCAAAGTCTTTGCAAATATGAAATAGCTTCTTTTTTCTGCTTCATCCGCTTTTTGATCCCACAAAGTTGCAAGGGCTAATTCTTCACTACCATTTGGGTTTATACAATGCACTCCTCTTGAGTTATATGCTTCAATTTCATATCCACTTCTCTGATGCTTGGAATCTCGTTCTTCAAGCATCTCTGCCACAGACTCGTCAATAAAAAATCCACTGGGTGATTTAGGTGAATAAAAAGCCACATGTCCAAGTTGTTGCATTGCGACTTCATAACGGTCTTCTTTTCTACTAATGTCTTGTACTCCTTTAATCCAATTATTCATTTCCTTTTCGTCAATTGTATTATCTTCTTTTATACCAGGCATGCAATTCCAGTCGTTCAATATATTCCAAGCATGTGTTGCTAATTTTTGAGTTTTTTCATTTATCACAATTTGATCATCTTCATTACTATTTCTTTTTTTGTATATCAAACAAACTAATTGCATGAAAAATTTCGGATCATTTGCTATTTTTGCAAATAATGTCTTAGGTGTACATTCGCCATCTAATATATTATAATACTGCCATTCTATAAGATATAGCCTCTCCTTATCAACACATTTCACTTGTAACCATTGAATGATTTTTGAAATATAATAACTACTCATTGAATCTTGTTTGTCCTGGCTTTCCATATTTTGTTCCAGTGCTTCAAATGCTATTTCCATATTGCAATCTTCCTTACCAATAATAGCATTCGCCATCAATATAATTGCAGCTTCTGGTCTCCCAACCTTTAATAACCATTTCAGCACATAATCCGGGCATGCTTTTTCTGTGTTCCAAACTGTTGTTAATTTCCAATATTTTGTCTGGTTTATATCAAGCCACAGCGAAACTAATTCCCAAGTTTCTTTTTTGAATGGCAACAAAATAAGTAAGGCTACTCTTTTACTCTCGTCCCATTCAGAGATTTCTATTTTTTTTATCCAATCATACCCCTCAAGAATAAATTTTTGTAAAATATAACCCTTCGACAAACTGGTTTCTTTTGATTCGGCTTCACCAAATAATGCAATAATATATTTCTCAACTTCTTTGTTTATTTTCAATCTAGCTAAACTCATGCCAACAAGATCAGGTTTATCGACAACTTCAATAAGATTCAATATCCCTTGGATGTTTTCCAAAAGATACAATTCACTGATTGCTAAGTCTTTCAGCTTGAGCAATTCTGCGTTTGCTACATCATGGTCATCCTCGCCAAATAGCAAATCATACTGATCTTGTTTGAATAATCTTGAAATGAAAAATCTATGATCTTTTGGTACATACAATTCTGCAATTTTATCAATTTCCATTACAATATCTTTTCGTAACGTCCATGTCGCATCGCTGAAATTTTTTTGACGATTTGTAAAACTCAATAATTTATCCCATAATCCATAACGGGAAAAATCATCTGTAATATCACTCTCGTGAGTAATCAACATTTTTGTGATTCCCTCAAGCATAGTCGGATTCACATCATCTAACAAATCTACTATTTCTATCATTTGCTCTATGTGGCCAGAAATAACATCGAGTGCAATTTTAAGATATTCTTCTGAAACATACCAGTATTCAATTGTTTTAATTCCAGTAACTTCATAATTTCCAGGAAGATATTGTGGTTTATCGATTTCCATGCCAGTTCTATTTTGATTTGGTAACAGCCCCTTAATGATAGGCCAGCTTTCAAGTTTTAAGGATTTTGAAATTCTTTTAATAATAGCTATTCGTTTCTCCACTGGAGCCGTTGTCTGTGGATGCCAAGGTAAAAGTATATTTGCTATGCTTACTTTTATATCATCCCGATACTCTGACATATGGGCCAATAACATACACGCTCCACCAAAATGTTCCTTGCTCCATGCAAGTTTTTGTAATGCATATATTAGTCCAGCACCACAATTAGTTGGTGTAATCCATCCATCTTTTTCAAGTAATAATTGTTGTATAGCATTTGTATCTTTTGCACATTCTTCCTCAAGTACCCTTAAAAAAATCTTTGGTGAGGCTTCGGCTAAAAACGATAAATTCCAACCAATACTTTCCCAAGTTTTCCAATCTTTATTATTTAATATCTTGTAAATTGCATCATCAACCATATTCTCAATTATTCCTGATGAGCAATTGCTAAATTCATCTGCCGAATTTGAAAGAATTGCTAATACTTCAGCAATTCCATCTTTTAGTGAATCTGAATAGACTGGTTTCACCCCTTGGATATTAGCTATTCCTCGTTTATCTATTGGTAAATCATATTTAGGATTATACTCAGAAAGTATTTTAATTGCTATTTTTATTAAAGCATCTATATGATTATCAAAGATACTATTTTTCATGTTTAATAAGTAATTTTTACGATTTTTAATTTTCCATAATCCCTGGACTAATTTGATATCAGTATTTTCTTCAGCCTTTAATTGCTGCATCTCAGTTAGCCAAGTTACAAAATCTTGCTCAACAAATTCTTGAATTATTGTTTGATCACCTTCCAATGATTGATTCCATCCCCCTAGTAAAGTTGCACTTGTTAATGCAGTTAATCTTGCTTTTAAAGGATTTCCAACAGCTATTATGTTTCTATCGGGAATTACAGGCAAATATTGGTTTTTCTCGCTTAATGTTTTTTCAACCCTTCTTCTATCTGCATTAGACATTATATAAGTCACAGATCCTCTTCGGATAAAAGCTTGCCCTTCATGAATCATAGGTCGATTTTGAGGATAAGAAACTTCAGCTTCATATACTCGTTCATCATTCGATTCACTAATTCGCACATAACCATACACTAAATCATCGAATAATATACGTCCAGTCAGTACTTCTGGTCGCGGTCTAATCAAGTTAACTAAGTTTTGGAATTCATTATCATCAGGCATTGGAATCTTTAACCCTATACCCTGAGAGCTGTTATTTGCGACACCAAAAATAATATATTTTGTACGCTTATATCCTTCTTCCGAATTAAGCATTGCAATCACGTCCCGAATAAATTTATGATAAGATTCAGTTTTATATGGGATTTCTTTATAATCTAACGTGGCATTTTCCGATGGTAGAGTTGCCAGTATTTTTTTAATTTCATCATCATAGTTTAATATTGTCAATTAACACTCTCCCTCAAATATTTATTAAACACTTGATTACTCAAG
>JAENWI010000406.1 GCA_016650115.1 Peptostreptococcaceae bacterium
TAAAATAGGAATTAATTGTGTGTATATTTCTACAAAAGGAGATAAGGTAATAAAACTTCAATACATCCCAAAAGATGAAATGGATAGCAAGTTTTGCTTTTCCCATCTGGTAAACGAGATAGAAGAAAAATCAGAGGATCACCTTATAAAAGAGTATCTTCAAATGATTGTGAAAAGATTAGAAAAAGACAAACCCGGTTTATTAAGAATTATAAATATGATGGGCCAAATTAAAAGGGAGGTCTACATTTGCGGATGGATTGGAAAAAGCCAGGCGATATAGCCTGGCTTTTATTTATTAATAAGTGAAATATATAATAAAGAATGATATAATATTACTGATTCCAGAAAAAGGAGACTAACAATATGATACCATTATCTACAAGAATGAGGCCAGACAATATTGATTTTTTTGTTGGTCAGGAACATTTTATGTATAAAAATTCCTTGTTTTATAATTCCATAAAAAATAAAAATTTTGAGTCGGCTATTTTTTTTGGACCATCAGGCACAGGTAAAACAACCTTAGCCAGGATTATCGCCAAAGAAATGGACGCAGAATTTTATGAACTGAATGCATCAACAACTGGCATCAAAGAATTGAAGGATATCATTGACAAGTCTAAAACTCGTTTTTTCGGTTTTGAAAAACAGACAACTTATGTTTATGTAGATGAGTTTCACAGATGGAATAAATTACAACAGGACTCATTATTAAAGGCATTGGAAGAGGGTATTATCAGATTCATTGGAAGTACAACAGAAAACCCATATTTTTCGGTGAATAATGCCATCATATCCCGCGTGGGTAATATTTATGAGTTTAAAAGACATTCAAGTGATGAAATCTATAACATATTAATCAATGCATTAAATGATAAAATCAGAGGTTTGGGTAATTTGGGATTATCCTATGAAGAAGATGCAATAAGAACAATTGCTCAGATGTGCAACGGGGATGCGAGAATCGCTTTGGATACGCTTGGGTTTATTGGAGAAAACATAAAAATCGGTACTATGGTGAACAGCGGCCTGGTGTCAGAAGCTATGCAAAGACAGACTACTTTCTACGATAAAAGTGAAGATAAATATAATCTGTTGTCTGCTTTGCAAAAATCAGTTAGAGGCAGCGATCCAGACGCTGCAATACATTACCTGGCTCGTTTAATTGAAGGTGGAGCCGATGTCCAGATGATAGGTCGAAGGCTTCTTGTGATGGCAAGTGAAGATGTTGGCCTGGCATATCCAAGTGCGGTCAGTATAGTAACAGGGTGCGTACAGGCATCTTTAATGGTGGGACTGCCGGAAGCAAGAATAAACCTGGCTCAGGCAGTTATTATGCTGGCATCCAGTCCTAAATCCAATTCGAGCATTTGTGCAATTGACGAGGCATTAAGTGATCTTTCTA
>JAENWI010000471.1 GCA_016650115.1 Peptostreptococcaceae bacterium
ATGAGTTTGACATCTTTTCGGAATCTGGTTGTTGGTTTGATCTCATATTTAGTCATGCAAAAGTTCATCAAACAGAGATTTTACATCGTGATAACCCTTCGCTTCCGGTTCTCTAGCAAGAGATTCAGCTTCCCTCATTGCCTTGACTGTTTCCTTGTTAGGAACATCCAGAGAGATTTCAAAAGGGATACGGCCTTGCCGTACAACTTGACGAGCAAATATATTTACAGCCGTTGAAACATTCAAGCCCAGTTCAGAAACAACTTCTTCCAGCTGGGATTTGAGTTTTTTGTCCATACGGATATTCAAATTAGAAGTTTCTTTCATATTTCTCCTCATTTATTGCAAATATAGCACTAAGATAACTAAAAAACAACATATTGTCATTACAATGCTTGTACATTGTCATAATTTAAAGGGTGAAGGAGAATTGACAGCAAGGTAAACCCCAGAGTCTTCACCACGGTCCCAGCAAGAAATCAGTGATATGCTGGTGTACTATTCCACTGCGGTTTCTTAGGATGGGATCCATGCTAAGCACATACTTGGGGTAGTTGTCCAGTATAGATTCGAGAACGCCAAACTCCCGCTCTTCTGTTTCAGAAGAGGCTAGTAGGTAAGAAACCTGCACATAGATCCTTTTATCCTGTTTAATTCCAACAAAGTCGACTTCCTTGGTTTTCTGTTTTCCCACCCGAACCATATATCCCCTTCTCAGAAGCTCCTGACAGACAATATTCTCCAAGGTTTGATTTATGGTAGTACGACCAGAGCCCAACAGCGCTTCTCTGAAGCCATGGTCGGTAAGATATATCTTCTCCTGGAACTTCAGCAGTTCCTTTCCTTCAATGTCATAACGAGGGATGCTATGGAAGAGAAATGCTCGCTTGCCGTACTCGATATAGTTGTAGAGAGTTTCCATTGATAATGTGCGTTTTTCACTTTTCAGATACGCTACAATACTTTGGGCTGAGAAGGTGTTTCCCATATTAGCCATAAGAAAAAGGATGATACGACGTAATAGTTCAATATCACGGATGTTTTCACGTCGTGCAATATCCTTAATAATTATGGAATCAAAAATATCCTCAAGGTACTTTGCAGTAGATTCCTCATTCATTGCCATCTGATAGAGAAAAGGCATACCCCCACGTTGAAGATAGGTCTGAAACGCTTCATGCTTGGATCCTTTTAGGGTTTGCAATACCTCCTTGAAGGAAAGAGGG
>JAENWI010000390.1 GCA_016650115.1 Peptostreptococcaceae bacterium
GGAGAATTATTAGGACGGAAAATGAAAGTTCCGGCGTTTTTAGGCCCGGATTTTCGATAAATTGTGTGCTAGGGCAATTAATCCGGTCTCAATCTCAACTTTATGCTTACCCTTGAGCATAAATCTTCTGAAACCTTTGTTTTGTTTGATGTTTCCAAAGGTTGCCTCCACATCTGCTGGTCGTTGTTTTCGGTGTTCTAAACCTTCGGGACTCAGAAGTAAGTCCCTGGCTTTTTGTTTATGTCGTTCCAAATTGTGATTCACTTCAATGATGCGTTCGCCTTTGGCTTTGTGGCAGCCCCAGCGCAGCGGGCATCCTTGGCAGTTCTGAGCCTGGTAATAGCTTACTTTCTGTTCAAATCCGGTGGATGTTTTGCGTTTTCCTTCACCAATCTTTTGCATTTTCTGTCCCATCGGGCAATAGAAACAGTCCTGATCGGGGTTGTAATAATGATTTTCCCTTCTGAAAATATCGTATTTAAACTTCCGTGTTTGTTCCTTGTGAAAGTAATTGAACTTGATAAACCCTTCTATTTGTTTTTCTTCAACGAATTGGTAATTTTCTTCCGACCCATAGCCGGAGTCGGCTGTTGCCGTTTCGGGATAGCTTCCATACTGATCTTTATGAGATTCCAGATGCTCAATCAGGGTGGTGGTATCGGTTGTCGTTTGGGTAACGGTATAATTGACAACAAATTGATTGTTGGTCGAAAATTGCCAGTTATAACATGGTTTTAGCTGCCCGTTCTTCATGTGGTCTTCCTTGGTTCGCATGAAGGTGGCATCCGTATCGGTCTTTGAAAAACTGTTTCTCTCTTTTAGTATTTCTTGCTGCAACTGGTATTTACGTATGTTTTCAGGCCAGTGTTTGGCTCCGTATTCAAGCTTTTTTTTACTTCCAGGTCGATCTCTTTATCTTTCAGCTTTTGATTGATTTGCCGGATAGTTTCTTCAACTTTCTCTGCAGATATTTCTGTAAAATCAGGAGTTTCCGGTTCCTGTAACTCTTTGTCGTAAATGTTTTGTGCATATGCCCATAGCGATTCAAGCTGGTTTTTGATCTTTTGTTTTTGGGTGGCAATGGCTTTACCCCAAACAAAAGTGTAACGATTGGCATTGGCTTCGATCTTGGTTCCGTCAACAAAAATTTCCTTGATGCTCAGGTGACCTTCTTCTGACAATAAAAGAACTACAGCTGAAAAAATATCTTTCAGGTGAGCTTCGAGTCGTTTACCTCGAAAACGGTTGATAGTGTTGTGATCAGGCATGTTCATCCCGCTGAGCCACATGAAGTAGATGTTTTCCTTGAGCGAATCTTCCATCTGGCGACTGGAATAAATATTGCGCAGATAGCCGTAGACAAGAACTTTGAGTAACATCCGTGGGTGATAACCCGAACTACCTCCTCCTTTATAAGTACTGATCAATGGATGGATATCGACCTGGTCGATTACCCGATCCACAATCC
>JAENWI010000174.1 GCA_016650115.1 Peptostreptococcaceae bacterium
CAGCTTGCCATCGGGGGATCCGCGGCTATGATTTATCTGCCCGATGAGGGTGAATTTTTGGCGAAAGCCGGCGGGGCAACATACATAAACGTCGGTACACTTCTGCCGATTTATGAGCAGACCTTGCCTCACGTAGTAAATGTTATGCGCGATATGGGGAAGCCCTGGGTTCTGGATCCAGTCGCAGTCGGAATTGGCTCGCTTAGAACTCAGCTGTTACGGCAGTTTAAAGAGTATAAACCCAATGTGATCAGAGGGAATGCTTCTGAAATTATCGCATTGGCTGGTTTGTGGGGTTTGGACGGTGGTATGAATGTATCCAATGTCCGTGGTGTTGATTCTACGGATTTGGTAAGCACCGCAAAGGCTGCGGCTGTCGCGCTGAGCAAGTGGACAGGCGGGGCTGTTGCCGTATCGGGCAAAACGGATTTAATAACCGACGGTTCTGTCATAGCATTCTCTCATGGAGGTTCGCACTTTATGGAGAAAATTACAGGGTCAGGCTGTTCATTGGGTGGAGTCGTTGCGGTCTATGCAACGGCCGCCTCGCCGTTTATTGCGGCGCTTACTGCTACTGCGGTGTACAATTTGGCGGGAAACCGCGCTGAAAATAAGGTGGACGGTCCCGGAAGTTTTCAGATTCAGTTCCTAGATGAACTGTATAAAGCAACCGCAGCTGATATTGCTAACAATCCATTTGAAATTGAGGAGGTTTAATCTATGAATACACTAATTGCAGTTGCAATCGCACCTTTCGGCATAGGCGATGAACTTGCACCTGAAATAGCTGAAGTGGTGAAATTAATCCGCGAGTCAGGATTGCCAAATAGTACCAATTCGATGTTTACAGAGATCGAAGGCGAGTGGGATGAAGTGATGAAAGTTATAAAAGATGCAACGTTTGCACTTGCCGACAAAGGTATCCGCACGGAAGTTGTTCTGAAGGCCGATGTACGCCCTGGGTTTACAAACATGATGAAAACAAAAGTCGATAAAGTCAATGATATTTTGGGAGAAGAAAATGAACATCAGAAAAAACTTTGATATTTCAGCATACTTGGTTGTGGGCCCTGAAAATACGAAAGGTCGGCCTGTTGCGACAATCATTAAAGATGCGGTTGAAGCCGGGTTTACATGTGTGCAAATCCGTTCGAAGGTTGCCTCTGCCTACGAATTGATTCAGTTGACCCGTCAAGCCTCCAATGTAATCGCGCAAGCTGGCAAGTCGGATGAAGTTGCGCTTCTCGTGGACGACCGACTTGACGTTATATTGGCTGCAAGAAAAGAAGGAATAAAAGTTGATGGAATCCACATCGGACAATCGGATATTCCAGTGAACGTCTGTCGGGAATACTTGGGCGAAGATTCAATCGTTGGCTTATCGGCCAGAACGCATGAATTATTCGAGTATATCAGAACAATGGATGTTTCTCAGATTGACTATTTTGGTGCCGGCCCGTTGCATGAAACACTGACCAAACCGGATTGTGGGATCGATTTGGATGGGAAAGTGGTTACCAGAAGTTTTGCCGATATTTCTAAGCTTTCCAAACTCAGCCCGATTCCGATCGTTGTCGGTGGCGGAGTTAAGCTTGTCGATATACCGCAGCTGGCACAAACCGGAGTTGGCGGTTTCTTCATCGTATCCGCCGTGTCTGATGCTTATAATCCAAAGTCGGCAGCTGCTGAGCTTGTCAATGCCTGGAGGCTCTATAAGCTCGATCTAAACGGCAAATAAGCTGAAAAACTATCATATTTACACATGGGAAGGAGCAAGACTGTATTTGATGATTGATGGAGTAATCTTTGACATAGACGGTACCATACTGGATTCTATGTCAATCTGGGATAAAGCAGCTGAAATGTTTTTAAACAGTATGAGTATAGAGGCAGAAAATGGTCTTGGTAAAACCATGTTTTCCATGAGTATGACAAATGGAGCTGAATATTTAAAGGACAGATACCTTCTGGATATGGACGTAGATGCAATTATGGCAGGAATCAACAACACAATTGAAGAATTTTATTATTATCAGGTCCAATTAAAGGAAGGTGTGGAACACTGCTTAAAAGAAATGGAACAGATTGGCATTAAAATGGTGGCGGCAACATCCAGTGACAGGCAGGTTGTGGAAAGAGCGCTGAAAAGACTTAATGTAATGAACTTTTTTGAGAGGATATTTACATGTACGGAAATAGGTGTTGGCAAAGTAAAGCCGGATATCTATCTCGCGGCAGCTGAGTATATGGGAACACCTCCAAAGGATACATGGGTTTTTGAAGATGCGCTCTATGCAATCCAGACTGCAAAAAATGCTGGCTTTAGGACAGTCGGTGTATTTGATAATTCCAGCATAGTAAATTTGGAGGAGATTAAGAGAATCAGTGACATCTATTTAAAAAAGATAGACAACTTTGATGTTTTTTTGAAAAAGGCACCTTTATAAAAGATACTTTCAGCGGTAAATTGGGGGCACCACCTTCTGCCTCTATATAAAATTAATGCTAATGAAAGCTGTGTATACAGAGAAATGGAGGAAAAGATGAAGACAGCATTAACAATTGCAGGAAGCGATTCCTGCGGAGGAGCCGGCATTCAGGCAGATATTAAGACAATGACCGCAAATGGCGTATATGCCACGAGTGCGATTACTGCACTTACTGCACAGAATACAACCGGCGTTACGGATATTATGGAGGTTACTCCAGAATTTTTAGGCAAACAGTTGGACAGTATTTTTACTGATATCTATCCGGATGCAGTTAAGATTGGCATTGTTTCATCAACTGGACTGATTGAAACAATATCAGAAAAGCTGAAGTTTTATAATGCAAAAAACATTGTTGTGGATCCGGTAATGGTTTCCACTAGTGGTTCAAAGCTTCTTCAGGATGATGCAGTGGAAACGTATAAAAACTGCATATTTCATCAGGCAGTATTATTGACCCCAAATATTCCAGAAGCTTCTATCTTATCAGAAATTTCTATTGTAAATGAAGCGGATATGATTAAAGCGGCAGGAATCATCAGTAAGGAATACGGATGTGCCGTTCTTTGCAAGGGTGGACATGGCATAAATGATGCCAATGATTTATTGTATTGTAATCATAAGTACCGTTGGTTCATAGGGGAGAGAATTGACAATATAAATAATCATGGAACTGGGTGTACTTTATCCAGTGCCATCACTTCAGGTCTTGCCAAGGGCATGGATTTGGAAACATCAATCCAACTAGCGAAGGAATATGTATCAGGCGCATTGAAGGCTATGCTTGATTTGGGAAAAGGAAGCGGACCGCTTAACCATGTATGGAATATCTATAAGGAGGAGAAATAACAATGAGGGAATATGCAACGCAGATGGAAGCTGCAAGAAAAGGAATTATTACCGAGGAACTGAAAAAAGTAGCCCAAAAAGAACTGATGACGGTTGAGGAACTGATGCCGTTAGTTGCGGCTGGGAAAGTGGTAATA
>JAENWI010000266.1 GCA_016650115.1 Peptostreptococcaceae bacterium
GTTCTTTGGATCAAAGCAGTATGTCATTAGAAGCTTTTGCTCATTACCAGCCTATTGCCGACAACAGTACAGAGGTTGGAAAAGCACAAAATCGTAGAGTTGAATTTTATATTACAAAAAAAACAATAATTACGGAAGCAACAAATACAGAAGCAGATACGGAAGCAAATACGGAAGCAGAGGAGTGAAATATAATGGGTAATCTGTAAAGATTATCCATTTATTAAATTACAACAGGCCAACCAAGATTGGAGAAAGAATTCCAAATGAAAGAAAATAAAAAAAGGTTATTACCGAAAAAAAACAAAAAAAGCCTGTCCAATGATGAGATTTCCGAATTAACTATTGCCTTTGAAAAGATGCTGGAAAATATGCGGGAAAAGTTGCTGGAAAATATGTTAACCACTTTTGAAAATGATGTTGACAAGGTGTTGTTTAAATGATAGTGTTGTGAATAGAACTAAAATTAATTAGTTCGAAAAAGGCAAAACTACTGAAAAGTAGTGACGCAAAACTATAGGGCCTAAAGAAGGAAACTTCTAAGGTTGCCAGTTGCCCAAAATCGAAATACTAGACTTCCTTATAAAAGCAGTACGGAAAATACTTACGGGAAGAAAGATAAAAGAGATAACGGCAACGGCGAGTAATTATCGTCGTTTTTTTATTTGAAAAAAAGAAAGAGAGAGAAAAAATGAAAACACTAATCAGAAAAGCAGCTATTGTGCTTATGATAATGTCTTTAATGTCAACCACCGCTTTTGCCGCGCCTACGAATCTTGTTGCGACTGGTGGAGATTCCAATGTTGCAAATAATACACTATCAGTCAAAACCGATCCAGTAAATCTTGGTACGGCTGGCAATTATGCGATTTTGGCAAAAACCGGGATTTCATCCGTTCCAAATTCAGTTGTTACTGGAGATATTGCAGTTAGCCCAATTGCTGCTACTGCCATTACGGGATTTTCTTTAACAAAAGATGCCACTAATGAATTTTCAACTTCTACTCAAGTTATAGGAAAGGCATACGCAGCAAACTATGCTTCTCCAACTCCAAGTAAACTTACTACAGCTGTAGGCGATATGCAAACAGCATACACCGATGCTGCTGGAAGAGCTCCGGACTATACCGAACTGTATACCGGAGACATTAGCGGTCAAACACTTACACCTGGTGTTTACAAGTGGGGCACTGGTGTTTTAATAAATTCGGATGTCACCCTCAATGGTGGACCAAACGATGTTTTCATTTTTCAAATATCTAAAGGAATTACCCAAGCCGCGCACACCAAAATTATCCTTTCTGGTGGAGTACAAGCAAAGAACATCTTCTGGCAGTCGTGTCAAACCGTTGCCATAAACTCTGGTGCACATTTCGAAGGAATTATACTGGGTAAGACAAATATAACTCTAGGAACTATGGCATCAATAAATGGTAGATTATTAGCACAGACTGCAGCCACATTGATTATGAACACAGTGGTAGCTCCAGCAGTAACAGCTGCGGATACAGCTGATGTAACCAATTTGACAGAATTTAAAGCAGCATTGGCCAATTCAAATATTGATACAATCAATGTAACTGAAAGTTTTAATACAACAGAGAAAATCATAGTAAATCGTGCAGTAACAATCAATGGTGGAAATAAGATGATCATGTTCACAGGTGATGCAGCCGAGTGGCAAGGAAACTATGTAATAGAAGTTTACAATACAAAAGATGTAAACATTAATAACCTCAAATTAATCGGCGGAGATGCAGCATTATTGGTAAATGGTTCAGAAGTAACACTTGAAGGAACTATTGATGTATCTGGAAACGAATTTGGTGGTGTTGAAGTATCAAGAGGGGCAAAAATAGATTTGCAAAATTCAACATTAACAGTATCAGGGACATTAGTTAACGGTACTGAAGCATACAGATTACCAACAATCTGGTTAGTTGAAAATCAAGGAACAGTAACGGGCGTAAATGTACCAGCTACAACAAGTACAATAATAAATGCAGATCAAACACAATACTATTTAGTAGATACTAATGCAATAGATGTTAACGTAGTAGATGCTAAAGAAATTGACACTATCAAATATTAAAAAGACAAAAAAAGACCCAAAAACACAAAAATGATATTGACAAGGTATCATTTAAAGTGTATATTAATCTAGTAGAACTAAAATTAATTAGTTTGAAAAAGGCAAAACTACTGAAAAGTAGCGACGCAAAACTATAGGGCCTAAAGAAGGAAACTTCTAAGGTAGCCAGTTGCCAAAAATCGACA
>JAENWI010000491.1 GCA_016650115.1 Peptostreptococcaceae bacterium
GAAGTCTGTCCGGTATGCCTTCCGGATGGCTTTTCTTTTGCCCTGGAAAGTATCGGTTTTGAACTGTACGTTAAATCGAACAAGTGAAATTGAACGGCCTTGCTTGATTACATCGCATTCCACATACAGGTCTGTTTTATCGTTGATTTCGGCAATGGCGCCACTCTGTTTGATTTCGCCGTCTTTAGTTACCGTTTTAATCGGAGAATAGTATTTTGCCCCTCGCTTCTTTTCAATGCCTAGGACACATCTCAGTAAGTCTCTATTTGCATCCTTACTTTTTTCTGGATTGTAAGCCGGGGTTTTCTCGTTGTATGTTAGTTCTCTTATTTCCTTGAGAGAGAGTTCCATAAATGGCTCCCGTTTGTTAGCCACGTTGCGGAGTAGTGGATAAAGCCACATCGAATAATTTCCTGAAAGATCTATATAATAGCGGGCATCAAGGCGACAGTACTCTTTTAGTCCTAGCAAGTACGGCTTAACATCATTTCCGAACCGGATAGTTACATAATTGGAGTTTTCTGCATCAAATTTAGCCATCGAAAACCACGCTAAAAACCCCCATTTCTTCTCGTTAACCCGGTATTCTAGAGGGTTTTTTGCAATTTCTCCAATTGCTTCCCGAACAATTTTGTAACGTTCGTTTGTGTTTTCGATGTTCAAGTATTTAAACAGCCCATCAATGTGTATATCAAAGGCTGGGAACATTGTTTCGCTCTCATCCAGACACGAGGCGAGACCATAAAGGAGTTTTTGTGCATGAAGTCCTAAATTCGTTCTGAAATTTTTGTCTAAAATTTCCCTGGAAACCTTTGCAAAACGGTCATTTGTGAATGGTTTAATTTTTGTCATTTTGAAGTTTATTTTTTACAAATGTAGGATAAATATATCAAACCTCCTATTCAGTCCTACAAACCTCCTAGTTCAGTCCTACAAACCTCCTAGTTAGTCCTACAAACCTCCTAGTTAGTCCTACAAACCTCCTATTTGGCTTTTTTACGCATTGAAATACAGTTAGTTACGAGCCCTGAAATAAGGAAATAAAGAAAAGAATTAGAAAAAGGAATAAAAACTAACGTTTTTGTTATTGATAACTCACAAGATAAGGAGTTCGCCGAAAAGGCTCACCTGGGAATTAATTTTCGCTACCGCGAAAAAAAA